>NZ_JBFTRC010000025.1:0-66490 GCF_056399325.1 Allobosea sp. 01N443 | reverse complement strand
AAGGGCCCGGCTGCTCTCTTTCGACCCTTGGAGCTCGGCTCGAACACGCGCCGTCGTGCGGGCGCTGCCATGAAGAACGCTTCCCATAATGCATCCTCCTCCTGACGACTCAGGATCGATGATGCACCATCAGATTTCGGGACTACACACCTAGAAGAGGTCGCCCTGCCCGCTGCGCGGAACGTCCCGGCGCGGCGCACGAGCCGGCCGTGGCGACAGCCCTTCCCCGCCCGCGGTGACGGTGACATCGAAGCTGCCGTCGCTGACCTGAACGCTGAGCGCCAGGCCGGGCTTTGCCTGCTCCACGCCGCGAACGAGCGCTCCCGAACCATCGCGCACCAGCGCATAGCCACGCGCCAGAACAGCCTGGGGGCCCAGCGAGCGGACCAGGCTCCAGGCCGATTCGAGCCTGTCGCGACGGCGCCCCAGACCCTGGACAAAGGCGCGGCTCGCCCTCAGCGACAGCTCGTCGGTGCGCTCATGCGCCCGTTGGAGGCGCAGCCGTTCTGCCCTGAGCAAAGCATCCCGCCCAGCCCGCAGGCGGCTTGAGAGCCCATCAAGCCTTGCCACATAGGTCGCGAGCCGGACTGATGGAGATTGCCGCACGAGCCTCTGCGACAAAGCTGCAAGCCGTTGCTCGTAAGCCCGCGCGTTGCGCGCCAATGCCGGAGCAAGACGCGCCGCGGCCAGATCGAGCCGCTGCCGCGGGCCGGAAAGGACAGCCTCCGGCCCCGGCAAGGCCCGMGCAAGCGCACGCAGATCGCTGCGACGGCGATCCGAGAGACGGCGCATCGCCCCCGCCTGCCGACGGGAGAGATCGGCGATCAGCGCCATCAGATCGGCGCGGACCGGCACGACCTTCTCGGCGGCGCCGGTCGGAGTCGGCGCACGCAGGTCGGCGGCGTGGTCGATCAGGGTCCAGTCGGTTTCGTGGCCGACTGCCGAGACGAGCGGGATCAGCGAGGCGGCAGCGGCGCGCACCACGACCTCCTCGTTGAAGCCCATCAGATCCTCGAGCGAACCGCCACCGCGCGCGACGATGATCACGTCGGGGCGCGGGATTCGTCCGCCTTCCGGCAATGCGTTGAAACCRGCAATGGCGGCCGCCACCTCGGCCGCACTGGTCTCGCCCTGGACGCGGACCGGCCAGACCAGGACATGGCGAGGAAAGCGGTCCTCGAGACGGTGCAGGATGTCGCGGATGACAGCACCGGTCGGCGAGGTCACCACGCCGACGACGCGCGGCAGATAGGGAATGAGCTGCTTGCGCCCCTCGTCGAACAGGCCTTCGGCAGCGAGCCTCTTGCGACGCTCCTCAAGCAACGCCATCAGCGCGCCGACACCGGCCGGCTCGAGCGAATCGATGACGATCTGGTAGCTCGATTTGCCGGGGAAGGTGGTGATCTTGCCGGTGGCGATGACCTCCAGCCCTTCCTGAGGCYGTGTCTTCAACCGCCCGAAGACGCCCTTCCAGATCACCGCGTCGATCTTGGCGTTCTGGTCCTTCAGCGAGAAATAGACATGGCCCGAGGCGACCGGGCCGCGATAGCCCGAAATCTCGCCACGCACCCTGACAAAGCCGAAGGCGTCCTCCAGCGTACGTTTGAGCGCACCAGACAGGTCGGAAACCGACCATTCCGGCGCATTGGAGGGCTTGGTGTCGGGCGATTCGATATCCATTGCGCGACCATAACGGTCGCAGCGACGGAGCAGAAGCGTTGCCCCGCGCCGCTGCGAAGGCTATTGCGCGCGGAGCAAGCGGAGACGGCGCGATGAACATCCTTCTGATCGGTTCCGGCGGACGCGAACATGCGCTCGCCTGGGCGATATCCGGCTCGCCGCTCTGCGACCGGCTCCTTGTCGCACCCGGCAATCCCGGCACCGCGCAATGCGGCGAGAACGTCGCGCTCGACATCGCCGATCACGCCGCAGTCGTCGCCTTCTGCAAGCGGGAGAAGGTCGACCTCGTCGTGGTCGGGCCGGAAGGGCCGCTCGTCGCCGGCATCGCCGATGATCTCGTCGCGGCCGGCATCAAGACCTTCGGCCCCTCGAAGACGGCAGCCCAGCTCGAGGGCTCGAAAGGCTTCACCAAGGAACTCTGTGCCGAGTTCAACATCCCGACGGCCGCCTTCGGACGCTTCGGGGATGCAGCATCGGCCAAGGCCTATGTCAGGGCTCAGGGCGCSCCGATMGTGATCAAGGCCGAYGGSCTSGCCGCCGGCAAGGGCGTGGTGATGGCACAGACCCTCGACGAGGCCGATGCCGCCATCGAGATGATGTTCTCGGGCGGCTTCGGCGCAGCAGGCGCCGAGGTGGTGATCGAGGAATGGATGATCGGCGAGGAGGCGAGTTTCTTCGCACTCTGCGACGGTAGCCATGCCCTGCCGCTTGCCTCGGCTCAGGACCATAAGCGCGTCGGCGACGGCGACACCGGMCCGAATACCGGCGGCATGGGCGCCTATTCGCCCGCCCCGGTGATGACCAAGGCCCTGGAAGACCGGGTCATGGCGGAGATCATCGCACCGACGCTCGCGGGAATGCAGAAGCGGGGCGCACCGTTCAAGGGCGTGCTTTTCGCCGGATTGATGATCACGGCGCAGGGGCCGAAGCTGATCGAGTACAATGTCCGCTTCGGCGACCCGGAATGCGAGGTGCTGATGCCGCGCCTGAAGAGCGATATCGTGCCGGCCTTCCTCGCCGCCTGCGACGGTGTGCTCAGCTCGTTCGACCTGCGCTGGCTGGACGAAGCCGCGCTGACCGTCGTTCTGGCGGCGCGGGGTTATCCCGCCACGCCCGAGAAGGGCAGCATCATTCGCGGCATCGAGAAGGCCGAGGCTATGGACAATGTCCTCGTCTTCCATGCCGGGACGAAGCAGTCCGGGACCGACATCGTTGCCGATGGTGGTCGCGTGCTCAATGTCGTTGGCCTCGGCAAGACTGTCAGCGAGGCCCAGCAACGCGCCTATGCCGCCGTCGACGCGATCGACTGGCCGGAGGGGTTCTGCCGCCGCGACATCGGATGGCAGGCGGTCAAACGGGAGCAGGAAGGCTGAACATCCGCGCTCGTCGGGGGTTAGGATTTCAGCCAGACTGATATCAGGCCAGCGGTTACGCCAGGAGCGCTCCTCCATGAGCAATCTCGATTCACTCTTTCCCGGCTTCACAGCCCATTGGGTCGACGGGCCCGTCGGCAAGATCTTTGCGCGTTCCGGCGGTGAAGGGCCGCCGCTCGTGCTCATTCACGGTTTCCCGCAGACCCACGCCGAATGGCACAAGATCGCGCCCGAACTGGCGAAGACCCATCGTGTCGTCTGCCTGGACTTGCGCGGCTATGGCTGGTCGGCGGCTCCCCATGGCGATGGCGGCAAGGAGACCTACACCAAGCGCGCCATGGGCGAGGACGTCGTCGCCGTCATGGAAGCGCTCGGCCATATCCGCTTTGCCGTGATCGGCCATGACCGCGGCGCGCGTGTCGCCTATCGCCTCGCTCTCGACCATCCCGGCAGGGTCGAGCGGCTTGCCGTGCTCGACATCCTGCCGACGCTCTCGATGTGGGACGGCATGGACGCCGCCCGCGCCATGCAGGTCTATCACTGGACCTTCCTGGCCCAGCCCGAACCCGTGCCGGAAAACCTGATCAAGGCCAATCCCCAGGCCTGGCTCGATCATACGATCGCGAGCTGGACACGGGCCAAGGCGCTCGACGTATTCAACCCGCTCGCGCTCCGATCCTATGGGGAATCATTCGACGACCCGCATCGCATCCATGCGGCCTGCGAGGACTATCGCGCTGGCGCCACCACGGATCTCGCCCAGGACAGGGCCGATCTCGCGGCGGGAAAGACCATCCTCTGCCCGGTGCTGGCACTCTGGGGCGAAGCCGGAATACCCGCCAAGGGCGAAAGCCCGCTCGCGATCTGGCGCTCGACCTTCGCGCCCAAGGCCGAGGGGAAAGCGATCATCAGCGGCCATTTCCTGCCGGAGGAAAACCCTGCAGCAACGCTGGAGGCCTTGAAGCCGTTCCTTGCTGGCTCGGTTGCCTGAGCAGGGTTCAGGCCGCAGCATCGCACCATGCCAAGCTTCACGACGCCTGCCGAGCAACGATCCGACAGCGCCGAGCCCAGGCTCGCGCTCGTGCTGGGGGCCGGAGGGGCACGGGGCCTGAGCCATATCGCGGTACTGGAGGCGCTGGACGAACTCGGCGTGAGGCCCGGCCTCATCGTCGGTTGCTCGATCGGGGCGATCATCGGCGCGGCCTATGCGGCCGGCCTCTCTGGCAGCGAGCTGCGGGAGCATGTGTCACTGACATTCCGTGACCGGGCCAAGGTGATCGCGCGGCTGCTCGACGCCCGCGTCGGCAAATTCACCGATCTCATGCGCGGGCTCGGCAATCCCGTGCTGATCGACGGCGAGCGGCTGCTCGACCTGTTCTGGCCGCAAGCCGTGCCCGACCGGTTCGAGGAGCTCAGATTTCCCTTCGCCGCGATTGCGACCGACTACCATCTCCATGCAGAGGTCTCGTTGACGAGCGGGCCGCTGACGCCGGCCGTCGCCGCCTCGCTGGCTATTCCGGGTCTCGTACGCCCGGTGGTGCTCGGCGGCCGCGTGCTGATCGATGGCGGAGCGATCAACCCCCTGCCCTATGACAGGTTGCTGGCGCCGGGGCGCATCGTCATGGCGGTCGACACCAGCGCGCCGGCAACGATCAGCGACACGCGCGTGCCCGAGCCGCTCGAAGCGATGGTCGGCGTCTCGCAAATCCTGACGCGCACCATCGTACAGCGCATGATCGAGCGCCACCCGCCAGATATCCTGATCAGGGCCGGCATCGACGGCTATGGCGGGCTCGACTTCTTCCGGGCGCAAGCCATCCTCGACGCCTCCGAGCCGCTCAAGGACGAGGTCAAGCGAAGGCTGTCTCAGGCACTCCGGCAGGGCTGAGCGCCTCCGGTTCGTCGCAGCGAAAACCCGGCAATACCGAGATCAACGCGTCACGCCCCTCATCGGTCAGGATTACGGCACGACTGTCCTTCTTGCGCAGGACCCAGCCCGTCTCGAAGCAGCGGCATGCGAGGGCTGCGGCCAGGCTTCCCGCCAGATGCGGACGGCGCTCGCTCCAGTCGAGGCATGGCCGCAACGACGCGCGCCGGCTCCTGGCCGCCTGAGCGATGTCGATGCCGAGCGCCGCGAAAACGCCTTCCCCCGATGTCGCCAGGCCGTAGCCGCCATCGGCAACCGTCAGGTGCCCGCCCGCGACCAGCGCATCATGCAGGCCGATGCCGAGGCGCCCGGCGAAATGATCGTAGCAGGTGCGGGCCCGGCTGAGGTCGGCGCCGACCCGGGACGGCAAGCGGCGACTGGAGGACTGGCTTCCGGCGAGGACCATCAGCCCTTCGAGCGCCGTGGCGACCTCAGGCCCGGCGAGCCTGTAATAGCGGTGGCGCCCCTGGACGGCGACCGCGAGCAGGCCGCCCGCCATCAGGCGGGCGAGATGGCCGCTCGCCGTCTGCGGCGCGACGCCGGCAATATAGGCGAGTTCCTTGGCGGTCAGCGCGCGCCCGTCCATCAGGGCGTGCAGCATGTTGGCGCGGGCTGGATCCCCCATCAGATGGGCGATCTCGGCGAGATAGGGGCCATGCGTGCTCATGCAGCCATCTTGCTCCCTTGCTCAGCCGAGGCAACCTGGAACAGTACGCTCCCCACCGTAGCGTTCGGGCGCGACAGTCCGCATCGACACTGCCACAAACAGCCTCATGGAAAACGCAGATCTCATCCTCTTCATCGCCGCCACCTTTCTTCTGGCCGGCTTYGTCAAGGGCGTCATAGGGCTCGGCCTCCCGACCATCGCAGTCGGCATCCTCGGCGTGGTGATGGCACCGGCGCAGGCCGCGGCGTTGCTCGTCGTGCCCAATATCGTCACCAACAGCTGGCAGGTCGCAACCGGCCCGGGGCTGAAGGCGATCATGATCAGGCTCTGGCCGATGCTTGCCGGCATCTGCGCGGGGACTTGGGCGGGCGCCGGGTTGCTGCAACAGAGCAAGGGCGGCTCGGCCACCTTCTGGCTCGGCTGTGCGCTGGTGCTCTATGCACTGGTCGGGYTGAAGGCGGCGAAGCTGCGCGTCCCTTCCAGTGCTGAGGGTTGGCTCGGCCCCGTCATCGGCATCACGACGGGCATCGCCACCGCTGCGACCGGTGTCTTCGTATTGCCGGCCGTGCCCTATCTGCAGGCGCTCGGCCTGGACAAGGACGAGCTGGTGCAGGCGCTGGGCGTCTCCTTCATCACTTCGACGCTGGCCTTGTCGGTCGGCCTGATCGGAGCAGGCGCCCTGGATGTCGGCGTGGCGCAATCCTCGCTGCTGGCGCTGCTGCCTGCGCTTGCCGGCATGTCGGTCGGCCAGGCGATCCGCACGCGCATCTCCGCGGCCACCTTCAAGCTCAGCTTCTTCGCGGGGCTGCTGATGCTGGGATGCTATCTGGTGATCAGGACGCTCGCCTGAACGTCCTGCCAGCACCTTGGGGGTACGGCGCCAATTCGTTTGGGCGCGCCCTCAGCTTGCAAAGTCGAGCAGCGCTGAACGGCGCCGTTCGGCGTTCGCCAGATCCGCGATCGGCGACAGGATGCATTTGTCGAACGGCTCCAGCGCCCGCCCCTCGCGGAAACGCGTCGGCCAGTCGGCATGGGTCAGCGCGCCACGCCCGAGCGACACGAAGTCCGCCTCGTCGCCCTCGATCATGGCCGCAGCACGTTGCGGATCGTGCAGCGACCCATTCGCCAGAACCGGAAGCCGGGCATGCATCCGCGCCAAGGCCGCCAGACTTGGCCCGGTATCGCCGAAGGCCGGGCGCCACCCCTCGAATTCGGTCGTATGGATGTAGTCGAGGGGAAGCGTGCCCAATGCGCTGAACACCATCTCCGCTTCGCGGACACCTCCGACCCATTTGTGGAGGAAGTCATTCACCTTGGCCTGCGAGATTCGCATGCCGACGACATGATCCGCTCCCACGGCCGAGCGAACGGCTTCGGCAACTTCGACGAGGAGCTKAAGGCGGCCCGCAATGCTCCCGCCATAGCGATCCTGGCGTCGATTGATGCCCTCGGTCAGGAACTGGTCGAGGAGGTAGCCGTTGGCTCCGTGGATCTCGACACCGTCGAAGCCAGTCTCCCTTGCGAGCGCGGCCGCGCTGGCAAAGCCTGCCACCGCTTCACCGAGATCCACCTCCGACATCGCACGAGGAATGCGGTAGGGGCCATTGCCGCGATAGAACGCCATTTGCTCGCCCTTGGGACGCAGGGCGGAAGGGCCGATGCTATGGTCCCGATGGATGTTGCCTTGCGCCAGGGCTCCGGCGTGCATCAGCTGCGCAACAATCCGCCCGCCTGCGTCATGAACCGTGCTGACGACCTGTCGCCACGCCTCGACCTGTTCGGCATCAGCGAGGCCGGGCTGGTACTGGTAGCCCTGCGAGAATGCCTTGTCGGTGTAGATGCCCTCCGTCACGATCAGGCCGAAGCCGCCTTCCGCGAATGAACGGTAATAGGCGGCCATACCTTCGGTGGCACGGCCATCGACGGTTGCACTCACGCGCGTCATGGGCGCAACGACAAGCCGGTTGGATAGAGCGAGCCTGCCGATCCGGACGGGGGAGAAGAGACTCTCCTCCGCCCTCTGGCGAGGCAGGCCGGAAGCGGGGTTGCCAGTCATCTTACCGGCCCTCCCCTGGCACTGCCGCAATCGCCTCGATCTCGATCATCACCCTGGAATCGTAGAGGCCCTTGACCTCAGCGATCGTGTCGGCGGGATAAGGCGCGCTCCAGAACCTGCGGCGAAGCTCGACCACGTCCTTGAACTGAGCCTGCATGTCGGTGACGAAAATCGTCACCTTGACGACATCCTTCAGGCTGGCACCGCCCGCTTCGAGGRCACGCCGCAAATTGGAGAAGGCCTGCTCGCCCTGGGCTAGGAATCCGCCCTCCACGACCTTGCCCTCGTCATCATAGCCGGCCTGGCCCGATACGAAGAGAAGGTTGCCGACCTTGATGGCCTGCGACAACAGATACGGCTCGTAGGGGTCGGGCCGCGTGACAACTTGCTCGAACATCTTTTCATCTCATCTGTGAATGGACTGGCCGCGTCGCGAGATGAATTTCATTCATCCAATCGGTGTGCCCGTCCGGCGATGAGATGAATGTGTGCGTTCACGCCCAGGACAACAAACGCGAAATCCTCACTCGATAACTGAATCAAACTCACTCATAATCAGGCAAGTTGTGAGCTCAATCATTGGACCTCCGTGATGCGACGCCTGCCGCCCTTATCCTCGCTGCGGGCATTCGAAGCTGCGGCGCGTCATGGCAGCTTCAAACGAGCCGCCTCCGAGCTGCTGGTCACGGCCACTGCGGTCAGCCACCAGATCCGGACGCTCGAGGAGCACCTCGATGTGCGCCTGTTCGACCGCCAGACGCGGCGTGTCAGTCTGACCGAACAAGGCCGGGCGCTCTATCTCGTGCTGCGCGATGGCTTCGACGCCTTCGCCGCAGCGATCGAGCGCATTCGGTCAGAGCGGAAACGGCCGGTCATCACGATCTCGGCGACCGTAGCCTTCTCTGCGAAATGGCTGGTGCCGCGCGTCGCCGGCTTCCAGAAAGCCCACCCCGGCGTCGATCTGCGGCTGCACGCATCAGACGATGTTGTCGATCTGCACTCGGGCCAGGTCGACCTGGCGATCCGATATGGCCATGGCAGCTATCCCAATCTCGACGCGCGCCAACTCATCGCAGACCGGTTCGCCCCGGTGGTCAATCCGGTGCTGGACGTCCACCAGCCCGCCGATCTCGCGAAGGTGCCGCTCATCCATTTCGAATGGCGCAGCGCAGATCCCGATCATCCGACCTGGCCGATCTGGTTCGAGCGGACAGATATGCGGCCCGATGCGAAATCGGCCTTGCGCTTCACCGATGAAAGCCAGGCGATCCAGGCTGCAGTCGCCGGCCAGGGAGCGGCGCTGCTCAGCCTGGCGCTCGTGAGGGAGGAACTCGATGCAGGCCGGCTCATCCAGCCATTCGGCCCAACGCTACAGGGACTGACGTATTCCGTGGTGACCCTGCCGAGCCGCTCCAAGGAGGCGCTTGTGCACGCGGTTCGCGACTGGCTGATTGCGGAAGCAGCGCGTTAGCTCAATCACCCGGCTTCTTCTTGCCCGTGAGCAGGGCATAGATCGCCATGGCGTGGCCATGGCCGAGATCGAAATCCGATTTCAGCCAATCCACGACCTGCCCTGCCTTGACGCCCGGCCTGAGCCTGCCCGCTTCCGAGAGGCCCTTCGCGTCGGCAAGCGCCTGCAGCTCCTCAGGCCCCTTGCCGGTTTTCTGCTTGATGGTGTCGAGATAGGCCTGAAAGGACATTGCGCCTCGCGATGTTCATTTGTCGGGAGCGGAACCGTAGCGACGCTGGATGCATCCGCAATCCCCAGGGCGGGACGAGCGCATAATCCCCCCTAACGCCGCGCCTTGAAGAACCCGCGCAACAGATCCGCCGCCTCGCTTTCAGCGATGCCGCCATAGACATCCGGCGCATGGTGGCATGTCGGGCTGGCATAAAGCCTGACACCGTTCTCGACCGCGCCTCCCTTGGGATCGGAGGCGCCGAAATAGAGCCGCCTGATCCGGGCGAAGGAAATCGCGGCAGCGCACATCGGGCAGGGTTCGAGCGTGACGTAGAGATCGCAGCCGATCAGCCGTTCGCTGCCGATTTCTTCGCAGGCGCGCCGCAAGGCCAGCATCTCGGCGTGTGCGGTCGGATCCTTCAGCTCGAGCGTGCGGTTGCCGGCACTGGCCAGGATGGTTCCGTCCCTGACGACCACGGCTCCGACCGGCACCTCGCCCCTGGCACCTGCCGCCCGGGCCTCCGCGAGGGCGAGATCCATCCCCTCCAGCTCGGCACGCTTCGATTGCAGCATGAAACCTCTGCTTTGGCGCTCGCGAGGCATGATACGCTCTGCTACAAGCGCCGGCTGTGCAGGAGCGATGATGAGCGACGACAACAACCAGAAAAGCCGTGGTCCACGCAAGGGCGGTGGAGCTGGCGGCAAAGGCGGCGGGTTTGGCGGAGGCGACGGCAAAGGCCGTGGCCCGTCACGCGGCCGCCCACCTTCGGGCGGAGATCGCCCGCCATTCCGTGGCCGTTCGGGCGATGACAGGCCGCGCCGCGATGCCGGGAGCGAGGGCGAACGCCCCGCCCGTCGCTTCGACAGGCCCGCAGGCCAGCGTGACGGCGCACCGCGCCCGCCGCGCGAGGGCGGCGAACGGCCGTTCCGCAGCAGGACCGAGGGCGAACGCGCTCCGTTTCGTGCGCGTTCGGGAGATGATCGCCCTTCGCACAGGACATCCGAAGGCGGCGAACGCCCCGCCCGGCGCTTCGACAAGCCGGCCGGCCGACGCGACGACGCCCCGCGCCCGCCGCGCGAGGGCGGCGAAAGACCGTTCCGCAGCAGGACCGAAGGCGAACGCGCCCCGTTTCGTGGTCGCTCGGGAGATGATCGCCCTTCCCACAGGACATCCGAAGGCGGCGAACGCCCCGCCCGGCGCTTCGACAAGCCGGCTGGCCGACGCGACGACGCCCCGCGCCCACCGCGCGAGGGTGGTGAAAGGCCGTTCCGAGCCCGCTCCGAGGGCGAGCGCAGCACGAGCCGTCCGCCCCGCGAAGGTGCGGCCCCCCGCGGCAGGAGCTTCGGCGACCGGGATGCTGGCGCACCGCGCTTCGACAGGCCACGCGCCGAGCGGCACGACCGTCCGCGCGKCGACGACCGGGTTCATCGTCCGCGCCGCGAGGATGCCGAGCCCCAGGCACCGGGCGCAGTCCTCCTGCCCTCGATCGAGCCGGAGCGCATCGCCAAGGTGATGGCGCGCGCCGGCGTCGCCTCGCGCCGCGATTGCGAGGCGATGATCGCCGAAGGCCGCGTCAGCGTGAACGGCAAGGTGATCGAAAGCCCGGCACTCGATGTCGGACCGAGCGACGTGATCCTCGTCGATGGCGAGCCATTGCCGGCGCGCGAGCGCACTCGGCTCTGGCTCTATCACAAGCCGCGCGGGCTGGTGACGACGAACCATGATCCCGAAGGCCGCCCGACCGTATTCGAGGCCCTGCCCGAGGACCTGCCGCGCGTTCTCTCGATCGGCCGCCTCGACATCAACACCGAGGGGTTGCTGCTGCTGACCAATGACGGCGGACTGGCACGCGTGCTCGAGCTGCCGGAAACCGGCTGGCTCCGGCGCTATCGTGTGCGCGCCTTCGGCAGCATCACGCAGGACAAGCTCGACACACTGCGCGATGGCGTCACCATCGACGGCATCAGCTACGGGCCCGTCCTGGCACGTTTCGAACGCGAGCAGGGCTCGAACACCTGGCTCGTGGTCGACCTGAGAGAGGGCAAGAACCGCGAGGTCAAGACCGTCCTCGAGCATCTCGGCCTTGCCGTGAACCGGCTGATCCGGGTCTCCTTCGGGCCGTTCCAGCTCGGCGATCTGCCGGAGGGTGAGATCGACGAGATCCGCTCCCGCGTGATCAAGGACCAGCTCGGCGAAGAGCTAATGGCCAAGGCCGGCGTCGATTTCGAGGCACCGCGCCGCGATGAGCTGCCGGCGGCGCCCAAGCGCGCGCCTGCGGGCGAGGATCGCCCGCGCCGCCGCGAGGGTGGCGAGGAGCGTGGGGCGCGCGGCAGTGGACGTCCGGTTTCGCAGGACACCCGCAGCGAGAAGCCTTGGAAGCGCACCGTCTGGCGCGATGAGGAGGCCGAGCCGCAACGTGAGCGCCGCTCGGCCCCAAGGCGTGGCGCCGATCCGAAGGAGGCGCGGCAGGCCCGCGAGGCGACCGGCCAGATCGAACGCAAACGCGACAAGGCGATTGCCGATCCGAAGGGACGCCGCGTGCTGGTCGAGCGCGTCAGCGCGCCGGCACGAGAAGAAGCGCCCGCCCGCCCGGCTCGTGCCGAGCGTACCGGGCCGGGAGCCCGCGGAGCGCGCCCGCAGGAGCGCGGCGCGTCACCTCGCGGCCTTGGTGACCGGCCTCAGCGCCGTCCACGCGATGAGGGGGCCGGCGGACAGGATCGCAGCGACGAGCGTCCATGGCAGGAGCGCGCGCCACGCGGCGAACGCCCTGAGCGCGCCCCTCGTGAGGGACGCGAGCGACCCGCCCGACCTTTTGCCGAGCGTCAGGGCGATGACCGTCCGCGCGGTCGCAGCTTCGGCGACAGGCCAAGCGGCGGCAGACCGTCCGGCGACCGCCCGCACGGGCGCGGCGCTGGCGGCAAGCCCGGCGGCGGACGTCCCTTTGGCGGCAAGCCCGGCGGCAAGGGACCGCGTCCCGGTGGCGGCGGCCGCGGCAAGCGTGACTGAGAGTAGCGCCTGATGAGAATCGTCGGCGGCCGCTTCGGCGGCCGGCCCCTGGCCGGCCCCAAGCCGGGTATCGGCACGATCCGCCCGACCTCCGACCGGTTGCGCGAATCGCTCTTCAACGTGCTCGCCCATGCCTATGACGACGTGGTCGAGGGCGCGCGCGTGCTCGATCTCTTCGCCGGAACCGGCGCGATGGCGTTCGAAGCGCTCTCGCGCGGTGCCGGCTTTGCACTGCTGGTCGATGACGGCACCGAGGCACGCGGCCTGATCCGCGAGAACCAGATGACGCTCGGGCTCGCCGGCCTGAGCCGTATCTTCCGCCGCGATGCGACCAAGCTCGGCCCGATCGGGCCGATGGCGCCTTTCCAGCTCGTCTTTTGCGATCCGCCCTATCGCAAGAATCTTGGCGAGAAGGCGCTCATCTCGGCACGCGATGGCGGCTGGCTGGCCGCTGGTGCGCTGATCGTGCTTGAGGAAGCGGCGGGGGTCGAGATCGCCCTGCCCGGCGACTTCGAGGAGCTGGAGCGACGCGACTATGGTGAAACCCAGGTCTGGATCCTGCGGGCGCCCTGAGGGCTTCACCGCCGCCCGAACAGCTTCTCGATATCGTTCAGCTTGAGCTCGACATAGGTCGGGCGGCCATGGTTGCACTGGCCGGAATTGGGCGTGACTTCCATCTCGCGCAGGAGCGCATCCATCTCCTCGGGCCGCAGGCGCCGGCCGGCACGCACCGAGTTGTGGCAGGCCATCGTCGCCAGCACATGGTCGAGGCGCCGTTCGAGCGACCCTGAATCGCCATGCTCGGCGAGCGTATCGGCGACGTCGCGAACTAGCTTCTGCAGATTGCCGCCAGCCAACGCGCTCGGCGCCTCGCGCACCAGCACGGCACCGGATCCAAAGGATTCGATGGTCAGGCCGAGCGAAGCAAGGTCACCGGCGACAGCGATCAGGCGGTCGGCGTCGACCGGATCGAGCTCGACCACTTCCGGCAGCAGCAGAGCCTGGCGGGCAATACCCGTCCTGGCCCTCTCGGCCTTCAGCCGTTCATAGACCAACCGCTCATGCGCCGCGTGCTGGTCGACGATGACCATGCCGTCACGTGTCTGGGCGAGGATATAGGTTTCATGGACCTGCGCCCGCGCGGCGCCAAGCGGGCGGTCGAGGGCATCCTGCGCCGGCTCGGCGACATGGGCTCGCGCATCGGCCGATGGCGTCACGAAACCCGTGAAATCGGCCTGCCGCGCCTCGCCGAACCCGGCCGATGGCGACGCCCAGGCAGGTGCGGACGGCAGCATTGGACGCTGCACTGACGGCTGCTGCCCGGCCCCAGAGAAGACCGCGCGGAAGGCTTCCAGCGTCCGGGCGCCACCTGTCGTCGTGGCGCGGTGCCCGGCCTCGGCCAAGGCGGCCTTCAGGCCGGATACCACGAGGCCGCGGACCAGGGCCGGATCGCGGAAGCGGACTTCGCTCTTGGCCGGATGGACGTTGACGTCGACGAAGCGCGGATCGCAGATCACATCGAGAAACAGCATCGGGTGCCGGTCGGAGGGCACCACATCGGCATAGGCGCCGCGCACCGCCGACAGCAGCAGCTTGTCCCGCACCGGCCGGCCATTGACCGCCAGATGCACGCCGGCCGAGGTCCCTCGATGGAAGGTGGGCAGCCCGGCGAAACCGATGACCCGAATGCCCTCGCGCGCCACGTCGAGCCGCAGCGCATTCTCGGGAAAATCACGGCCGAGCGCCCGCGACAACCGGCGCAGCAGCCCTTCCTCGCCGATCGCCTCGGCTGGCCAGTCGAAGCCGGTGACATGGTCACCTTCGAGGGAGAAGCGGATGGTCGGATGGGCGATGGCATGTCGCCGCAACATCTCGGAGACGGCCTGCGCCTCCGCCCGATCGCTCTTCAGGAACTTGAGGCGGGCCGGGGTGAAGATGAACAGATCGCTGACCTCGATGCGCGTGCCGGGCGCAGCAGCGGCCGGACGAACCACGCCCTTCTCACCGGCCTCGACGACGAGGCCGTGGCCCTGCGAAGCCTCGCGTTGGCGCGTGGTGATCGCAAGCCGCGCCACCGAGCCGATCGACGGCAGCGCCTCGCCGCGGAAACCGAGAGACTGGATCGCGAAGAGATCGCCATCCGGCAGCTTCGAGGTGGCGTKGCGCTCGACCGACAGCGCCAGATCCTCGGGCGACATGCCGGAGCCGTCATCGACGACGCGGATCAGCTCGCGGCCGCCGGCCGCAATGGTCACGGCGATCGCGCGCGCACCGGCATCGATGGCGTTCTCGACCAACTCCTTCACGGCAGCAGCCGGCCGTTCGATCACCTCGCCGGCGGCGATGCGATCGACCAGGATGGGATCGAGACGGCGAACGGTCATGCTGAGCCCGGCAAAAAGGGAGCGAGCGCGGAAACCCGAATCGTCAGCCGCGCCCTTCGGCAAGATAGCGCTTGGCGAGGAGTTTCGCCTCTTCGACCGCCGGCTGATCGAACGGATCGACGCCCATGGCGTAGCCCGTCAGGATCGTTTCCAGCATGAAGTGCATCAGGATCTCGCCATGCACCGTCTCGTCGACATGATCGACATGGAGGCGGCGCACCGCGCGGCCGTTCTTGGCGAAGGTATCGATCATGGCGACGCCCTGCGCCGCGACGAGATCGCCGATCGTCTTGCCGGCGAAACCGTCCTCGCCGATCTTCTTCGCCAGAGCAGCATCGATCCCCGGGCCCCTGCCCTTGGTGCTGAGGGTCAGAACGGTGAAGAACTTGTCCTTCGGCCCGGCGAGATAGAGTTGCTGCTGCGAATGCTGGTCGACGGGCCCGAGCGCCGCGACCGGCTGGGTGCCCTGTCCGTCCTTGCCGAGGCTCTCGGCCCAGAGCTGGACCCACCAGCGCGTCAACAGGGCGAGCTTGTCGGCATAGGGCATCAGCACTGCGATGCCCTTGCCAGAGCGCATGGCGGCGAGGTGCAGGGCCGCACCCAGCGCAGCCGGGACCTCGCGGACGCCCTTGCCCGCCAGCAGGGGAGCAAGTGCCTTTGCCGCACCGTTGCGCAGGGCTTCGATATCGAGGCCGAGGATCGCGGCCGGCAGCAGACCGCAATTGGTCAGGACCGAGTAGCGCCCACCCACGCCGGTATGATGGTCGAGGAAGGGCGTACCGAACGGCTCCAGCAGGGCACGCAGCGGGTGCAGCTTGCCGGGCTTGGCCGGCTCGGAGAGCCCCTGGAAGTGCCGGCCAATCTCACCATCGGGGATACCGGCGGCGCGCAGCGCGGTGATCGCCGCGATGCTCTGCAGCAGGGTTTCTCCGGTGCCGCCTGATTTGGAGATGGCCACGAACCTGGTCGACTTGAGCGGCAGTTTCGTGAGCAGGGAGGCAAATGTCTCAGGATCGAGATTGTCGATGAAATGCACGCGCGGCGTGGGCGCGAAGCTCGACAGGCCGGCAATGCCGGAGCCGGCGAGCTGGGCCAGCGTCTGGCCACCGAGGCTGGAGCCGCCCGTGCCGAGGATCAGGATATCGGTCGCGCCTTCGCGCAGGCGTTTTGCGGCAGCATGGACCGGTGCCAGATCGGCCGTATCGGCCGGCAATCCCAGCAGGGGCAGCGACTTCGCGTCCGCCTCGCCCTTCAGCCGCGCCAGCGCGGGCGCGAGAGCGGCCAATGCCTTCTCGAAGGCAGCATCGGGGATGCCACCGGCGCCGACACCGGATTCGAGCGCGAGGTCGAAGCTTTGCTGCAGCATGGCCTGGTATCCGTATGGGGTCGGTGGAAAAGCGGGTGGGCGGCGCGCCGTCAAACGAGGCCGACCGGCCGGCCGACGGCCTGCACCAGCAGGCGCGGGTCGCCGAAGAGCCGTTGCGCAACGCGCTTGATGTCGGCGAGCGTCACGGCGGCGAAGAGCTGGTTGCGCTCGGCGAGGAATTCCGGGCCGAAGCCGTTCACCGCCAGGCCCAGCAGCTCGGCAGCGATCTTCGGCGAGGTATCGAAGCGCAGGGGATACGAGCCGATGATGTAGCGCTTGGCCTCTTCGACCTCGTGCTCGGTCGGCCCCTCGGAGGCAAGCTTCATCATCTCCTCGCGAATGACGGCAAGCGATTCGGCCGCGCGATCGTTGCGCGTCGCAGTGCCGCCGACCAGCATCGCGCTCTCGCGCAGCGGCAGCAGGCTCGACGACACGCCATAGGCAAGGCCGCGCTTCTCGCGCACTTCAAGGAACAGGCGCGAGGTGAAAGCGGAGCCACCCAGGATATGGTTCAACACGCTGGCGGTGATGAAATCCGGATCGCGGCGCATCAGGCCCGGGCCGACGAAGCGCAGCACGGTCTGCGGCACATCGAGATCGATGACATGCGTCTCGCCAAGCCCCTGCACGGGAACGGGGTCGGTCGGGACCGGTCGARCCGTGCCGATCGGGAGCGCGGCAAAGAGCTGATCGAGCCGCTGCGCCAGTTCTTCCGCCGTGATGTCACCGACCACGACGATCTTGAGGCCGGCGCGGGTCAGCAACTCGCGCGAGAGCGCCTTCAATCCGGCGGGCTCCGTGCGCGAGACGCTGTCGATATCGCCCTTCTCCGGACGGCCATAGGCGTGACCGGGATAGGCCGCCGCATAGAGTGCATTGCGGCAGAGCGTCTCCGGATTCTGCGCCTGACGCTGCAGGCCAGCGACGACCTGCGACTTCACGCGCTCCACGGCATCAGCATCGAAGCGCGGCGCGTTCAGCGCCAAAGCCAGCAGCGAGAACGCCTCGTCGCGATGGCGCGACAGGGTCTGCAAATGGCCGTGGAAATCGTCGCGACGGGCATCGAAGCCGAGGCTGATGGCGTGGTCGGCAAGCCGGCCGTGGAACGCTTCCGCGTCGAGATCGCCGGCCCCCTCATCGAGCAGACCCGAGACGAGGTAGGCGCTGCCGGCGGCATTGTCGGGATCGCGTGTCGCACCACCGTCGAAGGCGAAATCGATCGCGATCAACGGCAGGCTGTGCTCCTCGACCAGCCAGGCCTCGATACCGGAGGTCGAGCGGACCTGCTGGACCGCCACCGAGGGGCCGGCAAGCGTGGAACCCGGGGTGGGGATGGGCGCGTTCATGTCGCTTCCTGACGGTGGGACGATGTCATCCCACCCGCATGAGAAAGGGGGCGCGGACTCAAGCTGCCGGCAAGAGCAGCCCGGTGACCGAACGGTCGGGCCGCAGATAGCGGCGCGCGGCCTCGATGACGGCCTCGCGCGTCACGGCTTCGATCCGTTCCGGCCAGGCCAGGACGTCCTCGACGGTTTCKCCGACGGCCAGCGAGGCACCGAAGATACGAGCGAGCGAAGATTGGCTGTCCCGGGCGAAGATGGTCTCCGCCACCAGCCGCGTGCGGGCGCGGCTCAACTCGATCTCGCTCGGCCCATCGGCAAGGAAGGTCGCGAGCGCCGCATCCAGGCCAGCTTCGAGCGCAGCCATGTCGATGCCCGGGCGTGGGCTGGTCGACATCTGAAAGGCAGCGCGATCGACCATCGAGCCCATGAAATAGGCGCTGGCACCGGCCGCGAGCTCCTGCTCGACGCAAAGCTGGCGATAAAGCCGCGACGTGGTGCCGCCGCCGAGGATATCGGCCACCAGTTCGAGCGCGAATGCCTCGCTGCGATCGCCGCTGAGATAGGTCGGCGTGAGCCAGCCCCGCCGCAGGGACGGCTGGCGCACACGCGGGTCGCTGAGCGAGACCCGGCGCGCTGCGCGCGGAGCGGGCTCGGCCGGGCGCTTGCGCACCGGGGCCTGTCCACGCGGCGCGATCTGGCCATAGGTCGCCTCGGCAAGCGTGCGCACCTCGTCGAGATCGGTGTCGCCGGCGACGACCAGGATCGCGTTCTCCGGCGTGTAGAAGCGCTGATAGTAGGTGAAGGCGTCGTCGCGCGTCAGGCCCTCGATCTCGTGCTCCCAGCCGATGATCGGCGTGCCATAGGGATGATGCACGAAGAGCGCGGAAGAGAACTCCTCCCCCAGCTGTGCAGCCGGGTCGGCATCGACGCGCATGCGTCGCTCTTCGAGCACGACATCGCGCTCGGGCGCGACCACGCTCTCATCGAAGGCGAGCCCGGTCATCCGGTCCGCCTCGTAGTCCATCATGGCGCGCAGATGTTCCTTCGGCACGCGCTGGAAATAGGCGGTGTAATCGAAGGAGGTGAAGGCGTTCTCCTGGCCGCCATAGCCCGCGACGATCTTGGAGAACTCGCCGGCCGGCCAGCGCGCCGTGCCCTTGAACATCAGGTGCTCGAGAAAATGCGCGATGCCGGACTTGCCGGCCGGATCATCGGCCGAGCCGTTGCGGTACCAGACCATATGAGTGACGACCGGCGCGCGCCTGTCCGGGACGACCACGACGTCAAGCCCGTTGGCGAGCCTGAAGGCTTCGACTGGAACCGACAAGCGTGCAGTCGGAGTATGAACCGTCATTTCAGGGTGGCACCTTCGCGGCAGGAGTGACCTTCGATATAGGCGCGATTACGCGCCGCGCCAGCGCGCGGCGCTCGCCATCACGGTTTTTCAGCGAAGGGTCAGGGCGTGCTCGGCGACGGCAGACCCTGCACGAATTCCTTCTGGCCCGTGCTGTTGGTGTCTTCACGCGGCCCGCCCCGACCGGGTCCGAGCGGCGCCGTACCAGCCGGCTTGCGGTAGCCGGTCGGCGGATCGCTCAGCAAGCGGCGCTGCGGCTCCTGGCCATGAACCAGGTTCGAGGTGTCGGTGGCAGCCTGGCGCGCCGCCAATTCACGACCGGCACGGATCGGGCCAATATTCTCCTCGAAGGTCTTGCTCTGGGTTTCCGGTGGTGCCTGAACCTGTCCGCCGGTCACGCGACCGCGACGCAGTTCCTGCTGGCTGAGCAGCGGGGTCTGGTTCAGCTTGTATTTCTCGCGCTCGGTCGCCGGAATCAGGGCGTCCTTGGCGTCCGCACGGCGGGCTGCAACATCGGGATCATTCGGCCATGCAGCCGTACGCTGCGAGGCCGGATCTTGCGGACGCGGCAAGGCGGAAGACGGCGGCACCACCAGCGGCGGGCGCTGGCGATACTCGATATCGGGCCCCTCCCCCGGCATCAGTCCAAAGGTCCGCATGGCGTTCTGGAAAAACATGCCTTCCTGAGCCGAGGCGGGAAGCGCGGCCGCGATCATGCTCCCAGCGAGCAGGATGCGGATTGCGCGAGCGCGATTGGCCATCTCAAAACCTCCGTGAAGGAACCTGCGTTCCTGTCCGTGTTTCGCCGTGTTGCACCAAGGGAAGGGCAAAAGCATGGCGACGCGCCTCAAGCCTGTGCAGACTTTGAGGCGTCAGGGCGGAAGGACTCATACAGGAGACCGAGCACACCGACAACGATAGCCGCATCGGCAATGTTGAAGATGTACCAACTGAAGCTGCCATAATGCAGGTGAACGAAGTCGACGACGGCACCGTACACAGCCCGGTCGACGCCGTTACCAAGCGCGCCGCCGACGATGAGTGCGAGACTTGCGACCGTCAGCCGGTCCGTTGCCCGCCACATCCAGCGGCTAAGCCAGATCGCCGCGACGACGGAAAGCAGCACCAGCAGCCAGGGCCCGAGATTCCCCTCCTGCTGGAACAGCCCATAGGAAATGCCGCGGTTCCAGGCCAGCACGATGGTCATGAAGGACGTTAGGTCATAGGGACCGGTTTCACCGAGATGCAAACCGAAGACCAGCCAGAGCTTCAACGCCTGGTCCAGCACGAAGACCAGCGCGACGATCCAGATCCCGAAGCGGCGCAGCGACGTCATCGCCCGGCCGCCTTGCCGAGCTCCCGCAAGGCCCTGGCGTCGCGCGGAGTGACATCGGGATGGTCGCGCTCGGCGGTCGCCGAATCGAAATACTTCCAGGAACGGGCGCATTTCACGCCGCTGGCCCGGACCGGGACGACCGCGACGCCGGGCACCTCCGGAAGCCGGAAGCCATCCTCGGGCCCCTCGCCCGCAACAATCTTGACACCCGACGTGATGCAGATCTCGGCGAGATCGACCCCCGACAGCGCCGCCAGCAGGTCGGGATCGGCGATGTGAACCTCCGGCGCGGCTTCGAGCGACGAGCCGATGCGCTTGGCCGCACGTTCCAGTTCGAGTGCGCCGGTGACGACACGCCGAACGCGGCGGATCTTGCTCCAGCGCTCGGCCAGCTCCGGATCGAGCCAGCTCTGCGGAGCCTCGGCAAAGGCTTCGAGATGCACGGAGCCACCCAGCGCCTTCTGCTCCGGATAACGCTCGAGCCAGGCTTCCTCGGTGGTGAAGACCAGGATCGGCGCCAGCCAGGTTGCGAGACAGCGCAGGAGATGGTCGACCACTGTCAGCGCACTCTTGCGGACATGGCTCGAGAGCGGGTCGCAATAGAGCGCGTCCTTGCGGACGTCGAAATAGAAGGCGGACAGCTCCGTGTTCATGAACTGCGAGAGCAGCGTCACGACCCGCTTGTAATCATAGGTCCGATAGGCCTCCTCGACCTGCGGCCCGAGCTCCGCAAGGCGGTGCAGCATCAAACGCTCGAGCTCGGGCATCGACGCAGGCGAGGCGACGCGGATGTCCTCGCTGAAATGCGCGAGCGTGCCGAGCATCCAGCGCATGGTGTTGCGCAGCTTGCGGTAGGTCTCGACGAAGGTCTTGAGGATTTCCTTGCCGATGCGCAGATCGTCGGAATAGTCCGCCGCCGCGACCCAGAGGCGCAGGATGTCGGCGCCGGATTCCTTGATGACGTCCTGCGGCGCCGTGACATTGCCCTTCGACTTCGACATCTTCTCGCCCTTCTCGTCGAGACAGAAGCCGTGGGTCAGCACGATGTCATAGGGCGCCCGGCCGCGCGTGCCGCAGCTTTCGAGCAGGCTAGAATGGAACCAGCCGCGGTGCTGGTCAGACCCTTCCAGATACATCACCCGGTCATTGCCGCCCTCGCCGCGCCGGCGAGCCCGCAGGTCCGGCCGCTTCTCCAGCGTGAAGGCGTGGGTCGAGCCTGAATCAAACCAGACATCGAGCACGTCGGTGACGCGCTCATACATCTGCGGCTCGTAGCCGAAGGGCTTCAGGAAGCGCGCGCCGTCGACATCGGTGAACCAGGCATCGGCCCCCTCGCTCTCGAAGGCATCGGCGATGGCAGCGTTGACCCTCGGATCGACGAGGATCGTGCCGCTGTCCTTCTCGACGAAGACGGTGATCGGCACGCCCCAGGCGCGCTGGCGCGAGACAACCCAGTCAGGGCGGTTGGCGATCATGCCGGTGATGCGGTTCTCGCCAGCCGCGGGAACCCATTCGGTTTCCTTGATCGCCCTCAGAGCGCGGTTGCGCAACGTATCGACATTGCCACCCGGCGTGGACGGGACATCGGGGCCACCCAGCGCTTCGCCGAGCGGCTTGTCCATGGCGATGAACCATTGCGGCGTGTTGCGGAAGATGACCGGCTTCTTCGAGCGCCAGCTATGCGGGTACTGATGCTTCAACCGGCCGCGCGCGATGATGGTGCCGCTCGCCGCCAGCGCCTTGATCACGGCGTCGTTGGCGTCGCCCTTCTCGCCCTTGTCGGTGATGACCTGCCGGCCCTCGAAGCCCGGCGCATCCTTGGTGAAGCGACCATCGGCATCCACGGTGTAGGGGATATGCGTATCGATTCCGCGCTCGGCGAGCTTGCGGCCACTCGCCATCCAGATATCGAAATCCTCGCGACCATGGCCGGGAGCGGTGTGGACGAAGCCCGTACCGGCATCGTCGGTGACATGGTCACCGTCGAGCAACGGCACATCGAAATCGTAGCCGTGGCCGCGCAGCGGATGGGCGGCGGTCAGGCCATTCAGCTCGGCGGCATCGACATCGCGCACCAGTTCGAAGGCGTCGACCTTGGCCGCCTTGAACACGCTCTCGGCGAGAGCCTTCGCCAGCACATAGGTCGCGCCGACCTTCGCCCAGTTGCCCTCGGCCGCCGCGGTCACCCGATAGAGCCCATAGGCGATCTTGTGGTGGAAGGAGATCGCCCTGTTGCCTGGGATCGTCCAGGGGGTCGTCGTCCAGATCACGACCGAGGCGCCGGCCAGAGCATCCGCTCCCGACGCGACGGGAAAGGCCACGAACACCGTATCGCTCGTATGCTCCTCGTACTCGACCTCCGCCTCGGCCAGCGCGGTCTTCTCGACCACCGACCACATCACCGGCTTGGAGCCGCGATAGAGCTGGCCCGTTTCGGCGAACTTCATGATCTCGCGGGCGATCTGCGCCTCGGCCGGGAACGCCATGGTCAGGTAGGGATCGGCCCAGTCGCCCTCGACACCGAGGCGTTTGAACTCCTCGCGCTGAACGTTGACCCAGTGCTCGGCAAAGGCACGGCATTCCTTGCGGAATTCAACGACCGGCACATCGTCCTTGTTCAGGCCCTTGGCCCGGTATTGCTCCTCGATCTTCCACTCGATCGGCAGGCCGTGACAATCCCAGCCCGGGACATAGTTGGCATCATGGCCGAGCATCTGCTGCGAGCGGACGACGAGGTCCTTCAGCACCTTGTTGAGCGCATGGCCGATATGGAGATGGCCGTTCGCATAGGGCGGGCCATCATGCAGGATGAACCGGTCGCGGCCCTTCGCGCTCTCGCGCAGCTTGCGATAGAGCTCGATCGTCTGCCAGCGGGCGAGCAGTTCCGGCTCGCGTTGCGGCAAGCCGGCGCGCATCGGGAATTCGGTCTGAGGCAGGAACAGCGTCTGCGAATAATCAACGCTTTTCGATGGGGCGGAATTGGATTGGTCGTTCATGATCCGGCTCGGGCAGCTGGACTGGCGGGCCATGCATGGCTGGCGCGTCACCGGTCCTTAAGGACAAGGGAAAGCGGCGGTCATCCCGGCTTGCGCGGACGCCTGCGATCAGCGCAGGGCAGCGTCAGCCGGGCCCGTAATTCGCCGGAGCAATTCTATGATCTGGGCGCAATGAGCGAGCATGAACGGCTTCTAACAGGGGCAGGTTAAGGAAGGAAGGGCGGTGTTTGCGCCAGAATGGCGCGGGCCCGGGCACTGTCCTTGTCCATCTGCATGATGAGGGCTTCGAGCGAGTCGAATTTTTCCTCGCCCCGCAGCCAGGCGATCAGTGCGACATCGACGATCTTGCCATAGAGATCGCCTGCGAAATCGAAGAGGAAGGTCTCGAGCCGCGGCGCACCGTCATCGAAGGTCGGGCGACTGCCGAAGCTCGCCACGCCGTCGCGCCAGATGCCGTCGACCTTCATCCTGACGGCATAGATGCCGAATTTCAGGCGGCAATCACGGGCGAGATGCATGTTGGCGGTGGGGTAACCGAGGTCGCGCCCACGCTTGTCGCCATGGGCGATCTCGCCGCGCACGAACCAGGGCCGCCCAAGGAACTCCGCTGCGCGGCCGACATCTCCGGCTTCCAGCGCGGTGCGGATCAAGGTCGAGGAGACCGGCTCCCCCGCCCAGGAATAGGGCGGGACCACCGTGACCGGGACACCGCGCGCGCCCGCCCTCGCCTGCAGCATCTCGGGCGAGCCGGCGCGGCCCTTGCCGAAATGGAAGTCGTAGCCGCAGACGAGCCCCCCGACGCCGAGCCGCTCGAGCAGCAGGTCATCGACGAAACTCTCGGCGCTCACGGCCGCAATGGCGCGATCGAAGGGCAACACGAAGCTTTGCTTCAGCCGGACGGGTCATGGCACGAAGGGTTCCGCCTCGGCGGGGCACGCCCGCGCGCGGCAGTCAATGGCGGTTCAGGCCAGCAGCGTCAAGGACACCGGACGCAAGCCCCCTGCTTCAGCCCTTTGGCTTTGCCGGCGGCAAGGCGACCCAGGCCTCTCCCTCGAGCACGGCCTTGCCGTCGACGACACAGTCGCAGAACAGGCGCGCGCGCCGACGCTCGGCAACGAGTTCGACCACTTCGACCCGCGCCGTGACGACATCTCCGATCTTGACTGGAGCGAGGAAGGTGAGCGTCTGCGACAGGTAGACGGCGCCCGGCCCTGGCAATTTCGTGCCGAGCAGCGCGGACACGAGGCTCGCGGTCAGCATCCCGTGCGCGATGCGCTGGCCGAACTTCGTGCCCGCCGCGTAGCGCTCGCAAAGATGGATCGGATTGGCGTCCCCCGAGAGATCGGCGAAGAGCGAGACATCCCGCTCCATCACCGTGCGCATCAGGCTTTCGCTTTGGCCGATCGCGAGGTCTTCGAAAGCATGAACCTGATAGGAGACTGCGTTCATTGGTCCGGCTGCCGATGCAATTTCGATGCGCCGCCCTTGTTGCGGCGCAACATAGAATGCCACAGCCCCGGCGCCTCGGCCATGCGACTTTGGTGCCGCGGCCGGAGCGATACTTCCCGTACGTCAGTTTTCGTTCAAATTAACCGCTTCGAAACGCCAGTGCCCTATCACTCCCGGCATGGTCGCCACTCACTGAAGGCGGTCCGCGCKCGGGTATTGCCCCGCGCTGCAGTCGTTACGCTTGGAGCACCAGAATGGCTCTCGATCCGTCCATGCCCATCCTCGTGGTCGACGACTACCAGACGATGGTCCGGATCATTCGGAACCTGCTCAAGCAGCTCGGATTCGAGAATGTCGACGATGCGTCGGACGGCTCGACCGCCATCGCCAAGATGCGCGACAAGAAATACGGCCTCGTCATCTCCGACTGGAACATGGAGCCGATGACCGGCTTCGAGCTGCTCCAGCGCGTGCGCGAGGAAGATGCCCTCGCGACGACGCCGTTCATCATGGTCACGGCCGAATCCAAGACCGAGAACGTCATCGCCGCCAAGAAGGCCGGCGTGAACAACTATATCGTCAAGCCGTTCAACGCCCAGACCCTGAAGGTCAAGATGGAAGCGGTCTGCCACGCCTGAGCGTGGCCGAACGTCACCAGACGAGCTGCGGAATCGCGTAATCCGGGCGGGCATGCTGCCCTGCGAACCAGCCGTGGCGCTCTTCCCACGATTTCTCGACAAGATCCTGGGCGTGAATGCCCGCCAGCACCATGACGCTCGCCGCGCCGAAGGCGTTCGCCCCGGCGATGTCGGTTCGAATGGCATCACCAATTGCGCAAATCCGGTCTGGCGGAACGGGCTTGCCACGCCGCGCTTCGGCGATATGCAGCGCCATTTCGTAGATCGGGCGATGCGGCTTGCCGGCATAGATCACCCTGCCGCCGATCTGCTCGTACGCCAGCGCGAGCGAGCCGGCGCAGGGCACGATCTTGCCACCGCGATCGACCACCAGATCGGGATTGGCGCAGATCATCACGAGATCCCGTGCGACGAGATCGGCAAAGAGGCCGGCATAGGTCTCGGCCGTCTCGGTCTCGTCGTCGAACAATCCCGTGCAGAGCACGTAGCGCGCGTCCGCGGGTGAGACGCGCGGCGCATCCAGCCCGGCGATCAGGGGCAGGTCGCGGTCAGGGCCGAGCATGAAGACCGGCTCGCCGGACCGTTCCTCGATCAGCGCCCGGCAGACATCGCCGGAGGTCACGATCGCATCATAGGCAGCCTCCGGCACGGCAAAACGCGCGAGCTGGACCTCGATTTCACGGCGGGGACGGGGAGCGTTGGTCACCAGCACGACGGAAACACCGCGTTCCCGCATCGCAACCAGCGCATCRCAGGCGTCCTGATGAGCTGCCACGCCGTTGTGAACGACACCCCAGATATCGCACAGGCAGAGATCGAACCGGTCGGTGATTTCCGAGAATCCGCTCAATGCGACGGTGGGCGCGGTCTTGGCAGGCTGCAAAGCGGTCAACTCCCCTGAAACCAGTTGGGCTATGCGGCGCGACGGCAGCGCGGCACGGTGCCGGTTTAGGCCGTCGCAACGGGCAGCGATAGGGTTTTGTCAGGCGCTGGCGCGGCGTAGCACGGCGCGGAACGGCAGGCGCTCCGGCGCCGGGCCTTTCTGCGCAGGCCCGCTCGGCGGGGCTGGCAGCGCTGCCGCAGGCGATGTGCCGACGGTGGGATAGCCCAGAATCTCGGCCGAGATCCGCGCGGCGGGCCGCTCGGGCTCGGGCACTGGAGCGGCGGGTTTCGCCGGCTCGGGATCGGCAAAGACCTCCGGCTTGACCGGCCGCGGCGGTGAAATCACCAGCCCCTGGGCATAGGTCACGCCAAGCTCGATCATGTCCGCGACAGTCGGATCATCCTCGATCTTCTCGGCGACGAGGATGATCGAGGCCCGCGCGAGCTGAGCCGCGAGATCGGCGGCGGCGATATCGATCGAGGAACGCTCGGCTTCAGCCTGCAGCAGGGCGGCCGGCACTTTCACGAAGCGAATGCCACGATCATGCAGCGATGCCGGGTCGAACCGAAGATCGCCGACATGGTCGAGCGCGAAGCGCACGCCATTGGCGGACATCGCCCCCAGCAGGCCAAGGCTGGTCGGCTCCAGAGCGCGGAAGACGCGCTGCGGCATCTCGATCACCAGATGGCCGGCGTGCTCGCGATATTTCTCGAGGATACGGGAGAGGGTCACCAGAGCCTGCGACGAGGCCCAGGTTGCGGCGCTGAAATTACAGGCCACGAACAGGCCGCCGTCCTTGGATCCCAGATGGCGCGCGATCGCCAGCGTACGTGTCAGCACCAGTGCATCGAGCGTCGGGCCGAAACCCCGCTCCTCGACGATCGCCAGGAATTCGGCGGGGAGCAGCAAGGTGCTCTCGTCGAGACGCAGACGGACCAGCGCCTCGTAGCCACGTGTCCGGCGGTGCGGCAACTGCACGATCGGCTGGAGATGGACCTCGACCTTGCCCTCGGCCAGCGCGGTGCTGATGATCGCGGCTCGTTCATCGGCAGCGCGCAGCTGCTCGGCCTGAATGGCCTCCGCACGCGCTGCAGCAAGCGCCTCGCGATGCGCAATGCGGGCAAGCTCGGGAGCAGGCGCCGGCGGCGGCGGGGGAGCGGCTTCGGCATTGCGCCGGGCCTGCGCAGCCGAGAGTTGCGTGTCGTGATCTGCCAGCGTCGTTGCGACTTGCTGCAACAGGTCGCCGAGCAATCCGACCTCGGCCGTCAGTTCATTGATCGCAGCACGTGCGGGCGCGGCATCGGCCTCGCTCATCGGCAGTTGCTCGACACGCTGCGCCAAACTGTCAAGCCTGATGGCATTGGTAGCCAGGCGAACCTTGACCTCGCCGATCGCCGCGAAGATCTGCTCGCGCTGCGCAAGGACACGTCGCTCGTAGAAGATCGCGGATGCCGCCAACCCTGCCCCCGCCAGCAGGAGGCCGGCGGCGTTGGCCAGCGCTCCCGGCAAGGCGAGAACCGCGATTGCGCCAGCCGCCACGCCGGTCACGGCACTGGCGAGAGGATGCAAGGCGGTAAGGCGGACAGGGGCCAAGGCGACGACCGCGCGAAAGAGGTTGCTGGGGAATGAAAGCGACGAATCACTCTGCTACCCGACATTAACCGTCTGTTCACGCGCATGCGAGGGCCATGGACGAAAAGCGGCGACGGTCGGGAATTCGCTTAGTGAACGCCGCTGGCTTCAAGCCGACGCGGCCCGAGATCCGACATGATCCGGTCGATGACGGCTTCGCTGAACCCCATCCGCGACAGGTAAAGCCTGGCGTCGATCGCGAAGAGCGGAGCCGCCTGCGCCAGCCGTCGCAGGGCCGCTGAAACGCCCGGCTCATCATGCTTTCCCGCAAAGTGGAGGGCTCGGCCAAGCAAGCTGAGCGGACTGTCATCGGCGACGAAAATGGCGGCATGCGCATCCGCGAGCTTGTCATTGCCCATCAGATGCTCGGCCAGGAAGGCGTAGAAATCGTACCAGGCAGGACGGCCGCTGCTGGATGCCACAGCCCGCTGCAGCAGCGGCAGGCCTTCCGCAGGCTGACCGATCTGAACATAGCGCGCGCCGAGATCGGCCATGATGTCGGGATCGTAGGGATTGCGGACGAGCGCGGCCCGGCCCGCCCTGAAGGCATCTTCATAGGCGCCACGTGCGAAGTAAACGTCCATCATGGCCTGCTGCGCGCGTGCGCTGGACGGCGCCAGCCTGACCGCCGTCAACGCGGCGCTCAAGGCGCGATCGAGCGGCGAACCAGGCAGTGGATTGAGTCCGGCGGTGTATTCGTCGACCGTCAGCAGGGCGAGCTGCGACCAGGCGGGATGGAAGGCAGGGTCGCGCTCCAGAACCGCCTCCAGGCAGTTGCGGGCGGCCAGGTGATCTTCGGCGCGCATGGTGCGGCGGATATTCAGCGCCTGGAAGACACAGCGCATCGGCGACGCCGTCATCGTCTGGCGATAGTCGGCGTGAATGATGCCGAAGGGCTCGGCAAGCCTGACTGCGAGCCGTCGGGCGATCTCGCGCAATTCCGGAGCGTCCTCGCCCTTCGGCAATGTCCGGATGGCAGACGTCGTCCAGACCACACGACCGTCCTTGACGGAGCGCAACCGGCCGAAGCCTTCCGTCGCCCCGCCTTGCCGCGTCGCATTCATCTCGAAGACATAGTCGGCGCCGCTATAGAGGTCCGCGCCGGCGGCCGGCGTACGAACGGTAACGAGATCGTCGAATCGAGCCAGGGCATCGACCAGGAGCCGCGTGAAGGCCTGCACCAGCCCGGCCAGCTCCGGATCGTCGGCCGCGCCGCTCAGCGATACGACGACCATCGGCAAATGAGCCGACGCGCTCGATCCCGCGCGACGCGCTGCCTCCTCGATCAGTTGAGCCTGGCGCACCAGCGGGTCGGGTTGCGGTGTCGTCTCGAGCGGCGGGAGGTAGTGCCAAGTGGCGAGAGGCACGATCACGAGGACCAGCGCTAACACGGCGAGCCAGTGCCCGAGCCTGAAACCGTGCCTGCTCGGCCGCTCAGGGACCGGCAGCTGGGCCGCCCTGGCGTCGCCGGGCGCCATGCGCTCCTGCGCCGGCTCGGCCGGCATCCCGGCAGCCCCAAGATGTTCAAAGACAGGGACGTAAGCGCCGACCGGCATGGAAATGCGGATCGTGTCGTCGGCGCCATCGCCCTGATAATACTGGCCTAGCGCCCTGCGCAGACGACCGGCCTCGACCCTGACGATGGGGTCGGACTGCGGGTCGAAATCTGCCGGTCGGCCGAAGGCCTCAACCGCAATGGTGTAACCCTTGAGTTCCGAGCTGCGCCCTTCGATGCGGCGCTCCACGATGAAGTTCAGAAATGCGGAGAGCTGCGGTGCACTGCGAAACGCATCCGATGTCAGGATGCGTTCAAGGGCCTCACGGACAGCGAGAGCCTCCGGGTCTGCGAGCCGGTCGGTATCCTGACTGCTCTCGACCATTGGGGTTTGGTCCAGTTTGTTCCCCCCTTCATCCAAACTACGCCAAAACCGACGTTACGTCATTCGCAACGTCGAAGCGACCGGGCGACCGCGGCGCGCAGTGGTGCCCCGCCTCGCCCGCAATTTACAGCCCGCTTTGCGCTGTTAGGTTGAGAGAAGCTTAATTGTACAGGATGCGGCCGACAGCCTTCGTCTCGCAGCCGGGCGAAAACCCCCGTGATTTCGAAGCATTCTGCATGCCATTCGGCGTGTGCCGGCTCGTCAAGCAGACCCGGCGCATGGTCGCGTGCCGAAGCGTGTTTTACTAGGGCCGCGTAGGTAAGCCGGTAATGGGTGGCCCGGCCAGATGGCGGCGCTCAATGCGAAGCCTGCAGGCAGGCCGATCATCCCGGCGTTCAAGCCCCTGCCGACCAGCCGGACTACACCCCTTCCGTTCCGTTCGATCGCCTCGAGGTCTTTGCCGCGGAGCCCTGCTCGCTGTGCTGCCTCCAGGAGGTCTCGACCACGTCTTCTTCGCAGRCCAGCCTACCGAAGGGGTAGACACCCTGATGAAGAGCGCGCGGCCCCGCCGGAACGTCTCCCGGGAGGGAGCTGGGACGCACCTGAGCGGCTGCAGGCTCGGCCATCGCGGCGTCGGATCTGGCGGGATTTCGGTCAGCGGCATCGTCCGCAAGCACCCATTTTTCGGTGGATTGCTCTCAGATTCCGGCCATCCCCGTCGCAGCCGCGCTCGCGAAAAGCAGGCACTTGCGAAGGGCGAATCGGAATGTCGCGCGCGTTTCGCGCGCTTGAGCGAATCGTCACGTTTCGGTCGTCGTGTCCGGTTCCGGGCCAGTCAGGGGTTCGGCCGACCCATCACCGCCCAAAGGCTGCCGCAGGCGCCTGCGAGAGGCTGCGCCAGGCTCCGGTTCTGCCAAGGGCCGGCGAGCGGCAAGATCACGCACGCCGCAGCTTGTTGTAGCGGGCGATCAGCCTGTCGCGCTTCAGGCGTGACAGGCGATCGACCCAGAAAATGCCGTCGAGCTGATCGATCTCGTGCTGGTGGCAAACGGCGAGCAGGCCATCTGCCTCTTCGAACTGTTCCGCACCGTCCAGGTCCCGATAGGTGACATGGACGCGGGCATGACGCTCGATCTCGTCTGCAACCCCCGCCATCGAAACGCTGCCCTCGTGGTGGCGGATCATGTCAGGTGAAGCCCAGGCGATCGCCGGGTTCACATAGGTCCGAACCTCACCCGGCGACAGCTCCAGCACGACCAGCCGCTGGAGAAGACCGATATGCGGCGCCGTTATGCCGATGCCGGGAGCCGCCCGCATCGTTTCCAGCAAATCGGCCGCGAGCGAGCGAAGCACCGCATCGAAACGCGTCACCGGCTCGGCTGCCATGCGCAGCCGAGAATCGGGAAAGCCAATGATCGGCCGAATCGTCACGCGGTGGCCTCAGGGGATTATGCGGCAGCCTTCTTCTCCGCATTGCCATAGTAGCTCTCGCCCGTCTTCGCCATGCGCTTGAGCTGCCGGTTCGGCCTGAAGCGCTCTCCATGGGTCCTGGCGAGCTTCTCGCAGAGCTTCACGAAGACGGCCGCGCCCATGTTGTCGATGTAGGAGAGCGTGCCGCCCGAATAGGGCGCGAAACCGAAGCCGATGATCGAGCCGACATCCGCCTCGCGAGGATCGGTCACGACACCTTCCTCATAGGTGCGGGCAGCTTCCAGGGCCTGGGTGACGAGCAGGCGTTCCTTGAGCTCCTGCATGTCGATGAGCTCGGGGTCGAGCCGGTTCTTCGTCAGCTCGGCAAGCCCCGGCCAAAGCCGCTTCGGGCCGGCTTCCGGATAGTCGTAGAAGCCTTTCCTGTTCTTGCGGCCGAGGCGGCCATGCGTCTCGACCATCTCGGTGAGCAGTCTTTCCTGCGCCGGATCGACCGCCTGTTCGCCGAGTTGGGCCTTGGTCGCCTTCAGCACCTTGTAGGCGAGATCGACCGCGACCTCGTCATTGAGGGACAGCGGACCGACCGGCATGCCGGCCTGCTTGCCGGCGGCCTCGATCATCGCCGGGGGCACGCCCTCCATCAGCATCAGATGGCCTTCGCGGATGTAGTTGCCGACACAGCGGTTGGCATAGAAGCCGCGCGTGTCGTTGACGACGATCGGCGTCTTCCTGATGGCGCGGACGAAATCGAGCGCCATGGCGAGCGCCTTCTTGCCGGTCTTCTTGGCCATGATGATCTCGACCAGGAGCATCTTCTCGACCGGCGAGAAGAAATGCACGCCGATGAAATTCTTCGGGCGCTGCGAGTGCTGGGCGAGCCCGGTGATCGGAAGCGTCGATGTATTGGAGCCGAAGATCGTCCTTGGTCCGACCACCGCCTCGACCTTGGCGATGACCTCGGCCTTGACCTTCGGATCCTCGAACACGGCCTCGATGACGAGATCGCAGCCCTTGAGATCGGCATAGTCCGCCGAGGCGATGATCCGGCCGAGCAGCGCGTCGCGGTCGGCCGTCTTGGCGCGCCCCTTCATGATCTGGTCGGAAACCAGCTTATGCGAATAGGCCTTGCCCTTCTCGGCCGCCTCGATGTCGCGGTCGATCAGGATGACGTCCAGGCCTGCCTGGGCGGTGACATAGGCGATGCCCGCGCCCATGAAGCCTGCGCCGACAACGCCGACCTTCTTCAGCCTGCTCGCCGGGACATCGGCCGGGCGGCGAGCCCCCTTGTTCAGCTCCTGCATCGAGACGAAGAGCGTGCGGATCATCGAGGCCGCCTCCTTCGTCCGCAGAATTTTTGCGAAATAGCGGCTCTCGACCCTGAGGCCGAGATCGATCGGCAACTGCAGGCCCTCATAGACTGCGCTCAGGATGGCGCGTGCGGCCGGGTAGTTGTCATTCGTCTCGCGGCGATAGATCGCGTTGGCCGGTGGCCAGATCTGCATGCCGGCGGGCGAATAGACCTTGTTGGAAGGCAGCTTGAACTTGGGATCGTCCCAGGGCGCCTTGGCCTGCGGATTGGCCTTCAGCCACTCCCGGGCGTTCTGAAGCATCTGATCCCGCGGCACGGCCGCATGGACGAGGCCGCTGTTTCGGGCCGGCAGCGCCTTGATCTGCTCGCCCTTGAACATCATCTGCAGCGCGTCGCCGGTCTGCATCAGGCGCGAGACACGCTGCGTACCGCCGGCGCCGGGGAAGAGCCCGACCTTGATCTCGGGCAGGCCGACGCGGGTTGAGGCATCGTCCGAGGCGACACGATACTGGCAGGCGAGCGCAAGTTCGAAGGCACCACCGAGGCAGACGCCATGGATGGCGGCTGCGAACGGCTTCCCGCAGGTTTCGAGCTTGCGATAGAGCAGCGAGAGCTTGCGGCTTTCGTCGAAGAAGGTCTGCATCGCAGCCGCTTCGCCCTTCTCCCTGGCAAGCCCGACATAGAGGTCGCGCAGCCCCTGGAGCATGGTCAGGTCCGCACCGCCCGAGAAGGCTTCCTTGCCGGAGGTAATGACGCAGCCCTTGATCGCCTCGCTCGAGACGACATGGTCGATGACCTGGTTCAACTCGGCCATGACCTCGGGGGTGATGACGTTCATCGAACGGCCGGGCATGTCCCAGATCAGGGTCGCAATGCCGTCGGCGTCGGTCTCGAAGCGGAAATTGGTGAGGTTCATAGGTTCTCTCCCCTTCGTGCCGATCAGACGCGTTCGATGATGGTCGCGACGCCCATGCCGGCGGCGACGCAAAGCGTGACGAGTGCGGTCTGCTTGTTCGTGCGCTCGAGTTCGTCGAGCACAGTGCCGAGGATCATCGCGCCCGTGGCGCCGAGCGGATGGCCCATCGCAATGGCGCCGCCATTGACGTTGAGGATGGCGTCGTCGATGTCGAAGGCCTGCTGATAGCGCAGCACCACCGAGGAGAAGGCCTCGTTCAGCTCGAACAGGTCGATATCCCCTGTGGTCATGCCGGCCTTTTTCAGAACCAGCTCCGTGACGTCGACCGGCCCGGTCAGCATCAGCGCCAGATCGGAACCGACAGTGGCGAAGGCCCGGATGCGGGCGCGCGGCTTCAGGCCAGCCGCCTTGCCGCCCTTCTTCGAGCCGACGAGCACGGCAGCCGCACCATCGACGATACCGGAGGAATTGCCGGCGTGATGCACGTGATTGACGAACTCCACATCGGGGTGAGCCGCCGTCGCGACGGCATCGAAACCACCCATCTCGCCCATCTGGACGAAGGATGCCTTGAGCGCTGCCAAGGCCTGCATGTCCGTATTCGGACGAATGGTCTCGTCGCGGTCGAGGAGAATCAGCCCGTTAACGTCGGTGACCGGGATGACCGAATTCCTGAAGCGGCCTTCAGCCCAGGCGGCGGCGGCCTTCTTGTGCGAGCGCACGGCAAAGGCGTCGACATCGTCACGCGAGAAGCCGTATTTCGTGGCGATCAGATCGGCCGAGACGCCTTGCGGCATGAAATAGGTGTCGATCGCGACGGACGGATCGACCGCAATGCCGAAGCCCGAGGCGCCCATGCCGACGCGGCTCATGCTCTCGACGCCGCCACCGATCGCCATCTCCTTCTGGCCGGCCATGACCTGCGCCGCGGCAAGGTTCACCRCGTCGAGGCCCGAGGCGCAGAAGCGGTTGATCTGCACGCCCGGCACTTCCTTGCCGTACCCCGCCTTGAGCGCGACGGTCCGCGCGATATCGGCGCCGGCCTCGCCGACCGGATCGACGCAGCCAAAGACGACATCCTCGACCAGCTTGGGCTCGAGCTTGTTGCGGTCCTTGATCGCACGCAGCACCTGCGTGCCGAGTTCGATCGCCGTGACCTCGTGCAGGGAGCCGTCGGCCTTGCCCTTGCCGCGCGGCGTCCGAACGTGATCGTAGATGAATGCGTCAGCCATCAAGGCCTCCCGGGCTCGCCGCAATGGCGGCTCGTTGTTGGGACTTCGCCAACATGGCCGGGCATGTCCCGGCCATCTGGAAGCGAAGGCAATCTGCAAGCGATGCCCGGGTCAAGCCCGGGCATGACCTTTGGTCTGCTCAGAACTGCTCTGCCGAGAGCGCCATGGTGGAATCGGCGCCGGCCGTGATCCGTGCCAGATGCGCGGCCGTCTCCGGCAGGGTGCGCTCCATGAAGAAGCGCGCGGTGACGAGCTTGGTGTTCATCCGCTCGGTCGCGCCATTGGCACCGGCTTTGAGCTTGTCCTGCGCAGCCTTGGCGATCTTCACCCACATATAGCCGAGCGAGACGAGGCCGAGCAGGTGCATGTAGTCGGTTGCGCCGGCACCGGCATTGTCAGGCTTGGCGAGGGCGTTGTTCATGAACCACATCGTCGCCTGCTGGAGATGACCGAGCGAGGCCAGCAGGGGAGCGAGCAGCGGCTTCAGCCCCTCGTCCTCGCCATGTTCCTTGATGAAGCCGCCGACCTCGTTGAAGAAGGCCATGATGGCGCGGCCGCCGTCTCGGCCGAGCTTGCGGCCGATCAGGTCCATGGCCTGCACGCCATTGGCGCCCTCGTAGATCATGGCGATGCGCGCGTCGCGCACGAACTGCTCCATGCCCCATTCGGCGATGTAGCCATGGCCGCCATACATCTGCTGGGCCTTCACCGCGTTGTCGAAACCGACATCGGTCAGGACACCCTTGAGCACGGGGGTCATCAGTCCAAGCTGATCGTCGGCGGCCTGGCGTTCGGCGGCATCGGCAGAACGGTGGGCGACATCGGATTTCAGCGCGTTCCACAGCACGAAGGCGCGCGCAGCCTCGTTGAAGGCCTTGATCGACATCAGCGTGCGACGGACATCGGGATGGACGATGATCGGATCGGCAGCCTTGTCCGGCTCCTTGGCGCCGGTCAGCGCCCGTCCCTGGAGGCGGTCCTTGGCATAGGCAACAGCGTTCTGATAGGCGACCTCGGACTGGGCGAGCCCCTGGATCGCGACGCCGAGGCGGGCCTCGTTCATCATCACGAACATGACGTTGAGGCCCTTGTTCTCGGTGCCGATGAGCCAGCCCCTGGCACCGTCATAGTTCATGACGCAGGTCGAATTGCCGTGGATGCCCATCTTGTGCTCGATCGAGCCGCAGGAGACGCCGTTGCGCTCGCCGACCGCGCCGTCGGCGCCGACCACGTTGCGCGGCACCACGAAGAGCGAGATGCCCTTGACGCCGGCGGGAGCCCCCTCGATGCGGGCGAGCACGAGATGGATGATGTTCTCGGTGATGTCCTGCTCGCCGGCCGAGATGAAGATCTTGGTGCCGGAGATCGCATAGGAACCATCGCCATTCGGCACGGCCTTGGTCTTGATCAGGCCGAGATCGGTGCCGCAATGCGGCTCCGTCAGGTTCATCGTGCCCGACCAGACACCCTCGACCATCTTCGGGATATAGGTGCGCTTCTGCTCCTCAGTGCCGTGCACGTAGAGTGCGGCGATCGCGCCCATGGTCAGGCCGGGATACATCGAGAACGCCATGTTCGCCGCCGAGGCATATTCGTTCATCACGGCGCCGAGCGTATAGGGCAGGCCCTGGCCGCCATATTCGGGATCCATGGCAAGTCCGATCCAGCCGCCCTCGGCATAGGCCTTGTGCGCCTCCTTGAAGCCCTTTGGCGTCGTCACGGATCCGTCAGGGTTGCGCTTGCAGCCCTCCTGGTCGCCGGAATGGTTCAACGGCTGGAGCACTTCCTCGCAGAGCTTGGCACCCTCGCCCAGCACCGCCGCGACCACATCGGGCGTCGCATCCGCGAAACCCGGCAGGTTGTTGTAGCGTTCGATGTTGAAGACGTCGTTGAGCAGGAACAGGGTGTCTTCGACGGGCGCCTTGTAGACCGGCATGGTGTCCTCCCTCTCGCGCAGCGCGGCCGCCTGCAGAATGCGATCYGGGGCAGCCATTCATCAGATAGTTTATATATAAACAATCTATGGGTGACTTGTGAAGAGGGCTGGGCCATTTTGTTGCCGCACCCTGTCGCGTTTCCCATCCGCAGCGCATGACAAAACGGCCCCGGACACAAGTCCGGAGCCGTCAATCCCGATCAAATGATCGATAATCCGTGCCGTGAGGCGCTCAGGCCTTGTCGAGGCCCGCAAGCGTCGCTTCGAGCTCGGCGATCGCGCCTTCGATCTCGACCTGCTGCGAGCGCAGCAATTCGAGCTGCTCGGCAATCTGCCCGCGGGTGAGCTGCAGCCCGCCGACCGAAGCCGACTTCTCTGCGCCGGCCTCGCCCTTCTTTTCCTCATTGGCGAGCATGGCGCGGATTTCAACCAGCGTGAAACCGAGCTGCTTGCCCTTGAGGATCAGCGCAAGCCGCGAGCGATCGCGGCCGGAATAGATGCGCGTCATGCCCGAGCGGGCCGGAGCAAGGAGACCGCGCGATTCATAGAAGCGAAGCGTGCGCAGGGTCACCGCGAAATCGCGGGCAAGGTCGCTGATGGTGAAACCACCAGCCGAGTCGGCTTCACTGGAAGTAGGCGTGGACGATGTGCGGCCGGTATCTGAAGAGCCGGCCGCCATAGCATTGCTGTGGCGCGACATGGAGTTCCTTAAAAAGTTTGGACGCAGGGAACCGCCGGCATCGGTGGCGACGAAGTTCCGTTGGGTAGGGGGAATAGCTCGCCCCATCTCCTAGCGTCAGGTAATATCGGCCAATTGGGGGTAAATTACGGTTACGAGCCCGGCATTCGTGCTGCCCCTGTCCGGGCGTTTGCAAAAAATTAACGGCCGGCCCCCGGATATTAACCGTCCGTTTACCGTGACGGCCAAAAGTCGGGTCTGCGAGCCAGGCCGTCGTCAGCGGCAACTGAATCTTCACGATCGCCTGTTTCGCGCGGGGAAGCTGCGGCGCCAGGGGGCTGCGCATCCCGACTGAAGACCGGTCCCCTTAGGCGAGCGAGATCATGGCCAATAGCTTGCCCTGGAGCGTCAAGGGCGTTGATCCGCGCACCCGCGATGCCGCAAAGGCCGCGGCGCGGCGCGCCGGAATGACCCTGGGTGAATGGCTGGACCACAAGATTCGCGTCGAGGCGGAAGAGAGCGAGCCGACAGCCGCCCCTCTGGAGCAGCTCGACATCGCAGCGCTGTCCGAGCGCCTCGCCAAGCTCTCCCAAGGGCAGATGGAAACCTCCTCGCAGGCCGCAGCAAGCGCTGCGGCGCCGCAGTTTGCTCCCGAGATGTCGCGGGGCCAGATCGAGGCCGCGTTGTCGCAGGCCGCCCTCGCCGAGCGCATGACCCGGGAATCGAGCGCCAAGACGGCCGGCGCCCTGGATTCGATCGCGCGCTGGATCGAGAAGACCGAGAACCGTCTCGTCAGCGGCGAGCGCAGTAACGCCGAGCGTCAGGAACGCGCCACCAACGTCATCGCCGACGCGATCAAGACCATGGGCGAGCGCATTGCCGAGATCGAGCGCAAGGCGGTTGATGCCCAGAGCAAGGCTGCCGCCGCCCGCCCGGCCCTGAATCGCGATGGCCTGGCCGCAGCGGTGACGGATATCCGCACGCGCCAGCGCATGCTGGATACCGATCCCGAAGCCGCCGCCTCGGGCCGGACAGGCCTGAGCGAGAGCCGGGTCGCGGCCTTGCGGCAGGATCTCCGATCGTTGGGCGAGAGGGTCGGCGCCAGGGRCGACCATCCCTCTCTCATGTCCGAGCGCCTCTCCCCGGCTGCGGCGTCACGCCAGGTCGAAACGCCCGCACTGGAAAGGCTGATTGCCGATCTCGGTTCGAAGCTGGAGCGGCTGGACCGGAACGACCGTATCGAGCCTATCCTGAAGCCTCTGGCGCGGATCGAAACCGAAGTCGCCCGCCTCGCCCGCGAGAATTCCGGCGAGAGCTATGCCCGTTTCGAGCTGGAGCTCGCGCATCTCGCCGCCAAGGTCGACGCACTCGCGGCGCGCGGCAGCGACCGCGCTGCACTGACCCCTGTGCTTCGCGACATCGCAGAATTGCGTGAACTGCTCGCCACGAGCACCGGCGATAACCGCCTCGGCGATCTTTCGCATCAGGTTTCGGCTCTGGCGGGCGAAGTCGCCCGGCTGCGCGACGGGCAGCCTGATGCACTCTCGATGCGTGGCCTGTCCCAGGCGATCGAGGACGTGCGCGACGCCCTGCTCACCGACCGTTTCGGCGATCCCGCCCCGCTGCTTTCGCTGTCGCGGCAGGTCGAGGCGCTAGCTGACAAGGTCGATTCGCTGCCCGTGATGCGCCCCGAGGTGATCACGTCTCAGACCGAGCAACTCTTCGCGCGGCTCAACGAGATCGGCGCCTCCGGCTCTCCGGCATCGAACGAGCTGTCGCGCCGGATTGAGGCCCTCATCATCAAGCTCGAGGATGTCTCCGATCGGCAGCCGAACCAGCTCGCGGACCGGATCGACAGCCTGCAGCACCAGATCGAGACGCTGGCGGATCACGGCCCGGCAGCAGTCATGAAGCAGATCGAAGGGTTGGCTGCCCGGATCGAGAGTCTCGCAGCCTCCAGCAACCTGACCCAGATGGTCCATGACGGCGGCAACGTACAGGTCGCGCGCGTCGACATGCGCCCGGTTGAGGACATGTTGCGCAGCCTCGCCGAGAAGATCGACGAGGCGGGACGCCCTGGCGCCGAATCCGATTCCTTCGATGCACTCGAACAGCAGATCGCCGGCCTCGCCAGCCGGCTCGACGAGGCCGTCGCGACGCGTTCGGCCGAGACCGGGATCGAGCGCACGCTGCAGGACCTCGTGCGACACCTCCAGACCGTGCGCGAGGACACCGCAGCCGCGGCCGAACGTGCCGCACGCACCGCCATAGCCGATATGGCGAGCAAGCCCCCCGCTCAGGCGGGAGGCTTTGCTGAGCTGAGCACCCTGGTTTCCGGACTGCGCGAGAGCAACGCCGCCTCCGGCCGGGAGACGCAGGACGCGATCGGCGCCGTCCATCAGACCCTCGAGACGATCATCTCGCGCCTCGCCAGCCTCGAAGCCGAGCTCGGCCTCGAGCGGAAGGAGGTCGCGCTCGCACCGGCCCCGGCGGCCGCGGCGCGCCCCTCCACCATGCCGTCGACGCGTGGCCTTGCACTTCCTGCCAGCATGAGCGCCGCGATCGAGGATCGCTTTGGCGCCCGGCTGGAGACGACCCGGCCGGCGGAACGCGCAGCAGAAGCGCCTGCCGCCAGGTCCCATGACCTGCCGCTCGAACCGGGCTCGGGCCGGCCGCGCCAGGACACACCGGCCGCTCCGGCCGCGGCAGCCCAGGATCCTCAATCGGTCCGCCAGAACCTGATCGCTGCGGCACGGCGTTCGGCAAAGGCGGCCTCCGAAGCCGCAGCCTCTGTGCCCGCGGCGGAAGCCGAGCGCAGCGGCACCAGCACCTCCAAGGGCGGCAAGCTCAAGGAGATCATGGAGAAGCGTCGCCGCCCGCTCCTGCTCGGGCTGGCCGCTGTCGTTCTTGCCATGGGCACCGCCCATGTCGTCACCGGCGCACTGCAAAGCCCGAAGACGAAGGCCGCCGGCAACGAAACCGTTCAGACTCCTGCCTCCGCTCCCGCCGTCGCTGCCCCGGAACCCGCCGCCCCGGAAGCTCCAGCCAAGCCCACGAAGGATCAGAGCTCGGTGCTTTCGCCGGTCGAACTCGGCCCGGCCGCCGCCTTCGCGGGACCGGCAGCCCCGATTCTCGGCTCTCCCGAAACCACCAGCTCGACCACCCAACCGACGGCAACCGCCGCGCTGCCGCCAGCGACCGCGCCCGACCCGGTTCAGGCCGTCACCGGGCTCGGCGACCTGCCTGCCGGATTTGGAACGCCAGGCCTGCGCAAGGCCGCCCAGGCAGGTGATGCCCGTGCCGTCTACGAGCTCGCCAGCCGCGCGGCCGATGGCAGCAACGCGACACGCGATCCGAAACTGGCCTTGCGCCTGTTCGAACGCGCCGCGGTCGCCGGGCTGGCGCCAGCGCAGTTCCGACTGGCCAACATGTTCGAGAAGGGCGTGGGCACCCAGCGCGACATCGCACTGGCGCGGGTCTGGTACTCCCGTGCCGCAGAGCGCGGGAATGCCAAGGCCATGCACAATCTCGCCGTGCTTTATGCCGAGGGCGTCGACGGCAAGGCGGACTATGCGACGGCGACGGAATGGTTCCGCCGCGCCGCGGACGCAGGCGTGCGCGACAGCCAATACAATCTCGCCGTTCTGCTGGGCCGCGGCCTCGGCGTGCCAGCCGATCTCAGCCAGTCCTATCTCTGGTTCGCCATCGCCGCCAAGCAGGGCGACGACGATGCGGCCCGCAAGCGTGACGAAGTCGCCGGACGCCTCAACCCCAACGACCTGGCAGCGGCGAAGCTCGCTGTCGATTCCTGGAAGGCAAAGGTGCTCGAGCCTGGCGCCAACGAGGTTGCGGCACCGGCACAGGGTTGGGAAGACAATACAAGCGCGGCCGTCAGGAAGCCCGCAAAGCCAGCTCGCAGCTAATGCATGACAGGCAGGCCCCTGGCCTGCCTGTCATGGTTTCGACGCGTTACGCAGCCATCAGAGGTTGATCGCGACTTCAGCCGATCCGGCCGCAACACCTTCTTCGTCCACGATAAGGATTTGCCTAACCGGATTGGTGCAATCTGGGACGAGCCGGCGCCGAATCTCATGCCGCGCCGGCACACGAGGGCAAAGGTGCAGATTTATCTCCCGATCGCGGAACTGCCGATCAGCATCCTGATGGTGCTGGGTCTGAGCGGTGCCGTCGGCTTCATCTCCGGCCTGTTCGGGGTCGGCGGTGGCTTCCTGCTGACCCCTCTTCTGATCTTCCTCGATATCCCTCCGGCAGTTGCCGTGGCGACCGTGGCCGCCCAGGTCGCCGGCTCGTCGATGACCGGCGTCCTGACCTACTGGCGCCGCAAGGCGCTCGACCTCAAGCTCGGCAGCGTCCTGGTCGGCGGGGGCATCATCGGCACCATTTTCGGCGTTCTGTTCTTCAACTCGATGCGCCGGCTCGGTCAGCTCGATCTGGTCATCACCCTGTCCTATGTGACGCTGTTCACCATCATTGGCGGATTGATGCTCTATGACGCGCTGCGCTCGGCGCTGCGCGCCAAGGCGGGCAAGCCGGCACGCCGGCGCCGTCAGGCCGGCACACATCCGCAATGGATGAAGCTGCCCTGGCGCATGCGTTTTCACAGTTCGCAGCTCTACGCCAGCGTCATCCCGATCGCCGCGCTCGCCATCGTCATCGGCTTCATCGGCGCCGTGCTCGGCGTGGGCGGTGGTTTCATCCTGGTGCCGGCGCTGATTTACTTCTTCCGCATCCCGCCGGCGGTCGTCGTCGGCACCTCCTTGTTCCAGATCCTGGTGACGATGACGGGCGCAACCATGCTGCACGCCCTCACAAACCAGTCGGTCGACCTGATCCTGGCGGCACTGCTCCTGGTCGGCGGCGTGATCGGGGCCCAGTTCGGCGGCCGCGCGGCGCGCAACCTGAATGTCGACTCCTTCCGTCTGCTGCTTGCGCTGCTGATCCTGTCGGTGGGCCTGCGCTTCGCGATCGAGCTGTTCATCCCGCCCAGCGACCCCTTCTCGGTAGTCCTGCCGGAGAGCGCGCGATGAAGGGCTTCAGGTCCCTGGCCGCTGCGTTGCTGCTGACCTCCATCGCGGCCACTGCCCCGCGTGCCGAAACGCTGATCGCATCCGTGTCTAGCCATCAGATCCAGATCTCCTCGAACTATACCGGCGATCAACTGACGGTCTTCGGCCTGGTCGAACGCGGCGGGCGGACGGTGGCGCGCGGCGACCCTTACGACATCGTGGTGACGGTGCGTGGGCCACAGCGCATGCTGATCGTCCGCGAGAAGGAACGGCTCGGGCCGATCTGGATCAACCGGACGCAGCGGCGCTTCGTCGATCGCCCGATATTCCTGATGGTGTCGAGCAACCGGCCCCTGAACGAGATCGTCAACGAGGATGCGGCGCGGCGCGACAGGATCGGGCTGGCCAACACCCAGCGCAACTTGCCGCCGGAGCTCTATTATGAGGAGAGCACTGTGCGCTTTCGCCAGGCGCTGATCCGAATCCTCGAAGACAAGGGTCTCTATGCGCAGGACGAGCGCGGCGTCACCTTCCTGTCGGAAACATTGTTCAGCGCGCCGATCGATGTGCCCGCCACCGCACCGACCGGCTCCTACGAGATCGAGATCGCGCTCTATTCAGGCGGCGCCATGCTGGCGCGCCAGACCACCAATTTCGAGGTGATCAAGACCGGCATCGAGCAGCGGCTGGCGACCGGCGCACATGACCATCCGCTCCTCTACGGACTGGCCACGGCGGCCATGGCGCTGCTTCTGGGCTGGCTCTCCAGCGTCATTTTCCGGCGCGACTGAGCATTGGCCCGAAAAGCTAGGCCATCGGACCGGATACGATTTCCGGTCCGATGATCTAAACCCGGCGCTACGCGACCAGGAGATCATAGGCGAGGAACGGCACGAGGGTTCCGGACTCGAGGTATGTCAGGTCCTCCGCGAGCTCTACCAGCCCGTGCGTGCGCGTCAGCGAGGTCATGACCCCGGCCCCGTCCAGAGGATGCTTGGACGCGATCATGACACCGTCCGCTCCAGGAGCGAGCGAAACACCGACATACTCACGCCGCCCGGGCTTCTTCCGATAGGGGAAGCCGAGCCTTACAGGCAGCGGCACCGGGGCAACATGGGCCGAGCCGGCAAGCCGTGCCAGGACCGGGCGTGCGACAAAGGCGAAGGTGACGAACACGGCAACCGGATTTCCCGGCAGGCCAATAAACGGCACGCCTTCGATGACGCCCATGGCCACCGGCCGGCCCGGCTTGATGCCGATACGCCAGAAGACCAGCGCGCCGACCTGTTCGACCGCCGCCTTGACGTGATCCTCCTCTCCGATCGAGACGCCGCCGGAAGTCAGGATCAGGTCGCAACTCCGGGCCGCGCCGCTCAGGCGCGCAGCCAGGCTGCCCGGCTCGTCACGCAGGATGCCGAGATCGACCACATCCGCCCCCGCCCGCGCCACCATGGCACGCAGCGCAGCGCGGTTGGCGTCGTAGATCGCGGCCGGCGGCAGGGGCAGGCCCGGCTCCGCCAGCTCATCGCCCGTCGAAAAGATCGCGACACGCGGCCGGCGGCGAACGTCGACAGAGGCATGACCGAGCGCAGCCAGCAGCGCGAGATCCTGCGGCCGCAGGCGCCGGCCTGCCGACAGGGCGGTCTCTCCACGCGCGATATCCTCGCCGGCCGGTCGGGCATTGGCACCGCGTTTGAGGCCTCCGGGCAGACGGACGAAGCCTTCTTCCGCTGTCACATCCTCCTGCATGAAGACGGTATCGGCTCCTTCCGGTATCGGCGCGCCCGTAAAGACCCGGACGGCCACGCCTGCAGTTGCAATGCCCGCCGCGTCAGTGCCGGCGGCAAGCCGGCCTGAGAGCGCGAGGCGGGTCTCTCCTGCCGACGCCAGATCGACGAAGCGGACCGCATAGCCATCCACGGCAGAATTGGCGAAGGGCGGGAGATCGAGGCCGGCCACGACATCGCTGGCGAGAACCCGACCATCGGCGTCGGCCAAGGCGACCTGCTCCGTGCCCTCCACCGGCCGAATCCGCTGGCCCGCAAGGTCAGCCGCTTGCTCGATGCTCATCAAGGGGCCACCGAAGGCGAAAGTATCCTCGCTGAGTTGCGCCATTCTGCCCTCAACCCTGTTGCTGCACGCGAGCCAGAATGGCGGTGAGCGGCTCGGCGCAAGAAAGCACAATCTCTGCGATTGCGCCGATGTCGTCGAGATCCACGACAGGGCAGCCCGCCTCGGGAAATGCGCTGTCGCAGGCGATCGCGACGATCATGGGGTCGCCCGGGTGCAGCGGCGGCTTGCCGTTGGCTGCGCGATGCACCTCGATCTTGAGATGCGGCTCGCGCTTGAACCCCTCGATGATCACCAGATCGACCGGGGATAGTCGCCGGAGCAGATCCGGCAGATGCGCTTCCGGCTCGCCGCGCAGTTCATGCATCAGCGCCCAGCGGCGCTCGGACGAGATCAGCACCTCATGCGCGCCCGCCTGACGGTGTTCGTAGGAATCCTTGCCGGGCTTATCGAGGTCAAAGCCATGGTGCGCGTGCTTGACCGTGGAGACCGAGACACCGCGGCGTGCAAGTTCCGGGATCAGGCGCGTCAGCAAGGTCGTCTTGCCGGCACCGCTCCACCCTGCCAGGCCGATCACACGCATCAAAGCTGAATCCCCCAAAACACGATCGGGCACAAAGGCACCCTGTTGTCATCTGGCACGCCCCCTCCCCGGTCAAGCCAAGTGGATGGGACCGCCACGGCTCATGCCCGCGATCATCGCGCCCCGTGCGATGCCGACAGGGCAGCAAGGCCTCTCGCGCTCCGCTGCGGCGAAGGGCCGGTGGTTGCTCCCGCGCAAGAAGCCATCATATGAAGCACTGCGTATTCGACAGGCTCGGCCCATGATCTCGATCCCCCTCAATCTGCGCGGCTTGAAATGCCCCTTGCCGACACTGCGCGTGCGCAAGGCGCTGAGGAGCGCCGACGCCGGAGCCTTGTTCGTCGTCGAGTGCACCGATCCCATGGCGGCGATCGACATTCCCAACCTGATGCGCGAGACGGGCGACGCAATCGAGCTCAGCCGTTCCGAGGGCGAACTTCTCGTCTTCCACATTCGCAAAGCTGCGGCCTGACGCCGCGCCAGCCGGAGTACGCCTTCGTGGCCCTGACCGAATCCGACATTCTGCGCGCGCTCGAGCTGGTGAAACTGCCCGCGAGCGGCCAATCGCTGCGCGCTTCCGGCCGTATCGCGGAAATCCTGATCGACGGCGGCAAGGTGATCTTTGCGATCGGCATCGATCCGACCGAGGCTGAAGCGATGGAACCCGTGCGAAGGGCCGCGGAAAGCGCGGTCGGCGGTATTCCGGGCGTCACCCAGGTTCTGGTCGGGCTCACGGCAGACAAGGCGCCGTCGCGACCGGCGCCCTCTGCCGCCGCGCAGGCACGCCAGCAGGCGCACGGCCAGCCAGGTCCCGGCGGGCCGATGCCAAAGGCCGCCGGCGTGCCCGGCGTGAAGCAGATCATCGCGGTGGCCAGCGGCAAGGGCGGCGTCGGCAAGTCGACGACCACGGCCAATCTCGCGGTCGCGCTCGCGATGCTCGGCCTCAAGGTCGGCGTACTCGACGCCGATATCTACGGTCCCTCCGTGCCCAAGATCTTCGGCATCACCGGTAAGCCGCGCCTGGTCTCCGGCCGGACGCTGGCACCGATGGAGGCCTATGGGCTGAAGATCATGTCGATCGGCTTCCTGATCGACGAGGAGACGCCGATGATCTGGCGTGGGCCGATGGTGATCTCGGCCATCACCCAGATGTTGCGCGAGGTCGCCTGGGGCGAACTCGACGTGCTGGTCGTCGACATGCCGCCCGGCACGGGTGACGCGCAGCTCACCATGGCGCAGCAGACACCGCTCGCGGGCGCAGTGATCGTCTCGACGCCTCAGGATCTGGCTCTGCTCGATGCCCGTCGCGGCGTCGCCATGTTCAAGCGCGTCGAGGTGCCGATCCTCGGTATCGTTGAGAACATGAGCTATTTCGTCTGCCCGGAATGCGGCCACCGCTCCGACATCTTCGCCCATGGCGGGGCGCGGCACGAGGCAGAGCGGCTGGGCGTGCCCTTCCTTGGCGAGATCCCGCTTGCCATGCCGATCCGCGAGACCTCGGACGCCGGCCGGCCGATCGTGGCAAGCGACCCAGAAAGCGCCCATGCCAAGGCCTATCTGGCCATTGCGAGGCAGGTTCAGGCGGGCCTGAGTGGCAAGACCCGGGCCGCGCCCCGCATCGTCATCGAATAGAGGCACCCCCCCCGGCCCGAAATCAGAACTCGGCGGCGAGYGGACACTCGCCTCCGGCCTCATGCCGCGAGCGTGGAGGCGGCCAGACATCGCGAGCGCGTTGTTGACCCGGCCCCTGGGACCGCCCCGATAAGGGCAGCGGTCAGCCGGTAACGAGGTGATTCGTGAGCTCTTGCACTCCTTTCCTGAACCCGGCCGAGGCGGCCAGGCGGCTTGGTGTTTCCGCCAAGGCGTTGCGCATCTACGAGCAGCGCGGACTGGTCGCCCCGGTCCGCACCATGGCCGGGTGGCGCGCCTATGGCCCCGCCGAGATGGCTCGTGCCGCCGAGATTGCCGCATTGCGCGCGCTTGGGCTGAGCCTCGTCCAGGTGGCGCGCGTGCTTGGAGGCGATGCCCAGGAGCTGGAACCGGCCCTGGCGGCTCACCAGGCTTCGCTCGAGGAGCGTGCCCGTCAGCTCGCAGGAACGCTGGAGAAGGTCCGCAGCCTGCGGACTGACCTTGCCAGAGGTCAGGCACCCGCGGCCGGAGAACTGGTGCGCCTGCTGGAGCCCGCAATCGAACGCGGCGTCGCCTTCGATCTGCCCTGGCCCTGGGGCGGCGAACGGTTTGAGCTGCGCGAAATCCTGCCGCTGACCTACATTGTCGGCCCGCTCGGCAGCGGCAAGACGCGGCTGGCCCGGCGCCTGGCCGAGGTCTTGCCCGATGCGGCCTTCCTCGGGCTCGATCGGATCGCGGCTGACGGCGCAATCGGCCGGGCAGACATGGATTCCGATCCGGCATTGAAGTCTCGGGTCGCCAGGACCCTGGCCCGGCTCGTCGACGACGGYGCCCGGATGTCTGGTGCGCTGGCCGCCCTGGTCGCCGAACTGGAAGCGGAGGGTCCCGCGGTCCTGGTCGTCGACATGATCGAGGACGGGTTGGATCAGGCCACACAGCAAGCCTTGATCGCCCATCTGCGCGGCCGCGGGCCGCATGGACGGCCGCTCTTCATGCTCACGCGCTCCTGCGCGATTCTGGATCTGGCAGCCGTTGGGTCCGACGAGGCGATCATCCTCTGCCCTGCCAATCACAGCCCACCGGTCCGTGTCTCCCCCTACCCCGGCACTCCCGGCTACGAGGCCGTCGCCACCTGCCTCGCCTCACCCCAGGTGCGGGCGCGGATCGCATGCCCACCCCGGCTGGCGTAATCAATCGGCCCTCCGCACCGGCGCCCAGCCGCCCCGGCCGGATACCGGGGCGGCTCCAGGCATTTGCCAATGTTCTTCTTTTGTTCTAGGTTGACCGAAAGGAGGTCGTTCCATGCCCGTTCAGCCCGCGCGCCATATCAGCATCTCGATCGGCAGGCCGATCGAGCAGGTCTACGGCTTTCTGGCAGAGCCCCGTAACTTCCCGAAATGGGCCGAAGGGCTGGGCCATAGTTTCAGGCATATCGAAGGCATGACCTGGGCTGCCGAGACCCCATTGGGCCTGATGCGCATCCTGTTCAGCGAACCCAATCCTTACGGTGTGCTCGACCATGCCGTGATCCCCGATCACGGGGAGCCGATGCACAACCCGATGCGCGCCCTCGCCAATGGCGATGGCAGCGAGGTGATCTTCACTCTCTACAAGCGGGCCGAGATGAGCGACGACGATTTCGCCCGCGATGCCGACTGGGTCACGAGCGATCTGAGGCGTCTCAAAGCGCTGCTGGAAGGCTGACGAGAGCGATTGGCCCGTGCTGACGCCATCGGGCGCAGAAACCTGAGATCCATGCCTCGGCGCGCCTGTTTGACGCTGTTCGATGGTTTCCAATGCACCTTCGCGCTTCCGTAGCGAAGCCGGCACGCGCCCTCAGAGCCGGGCTCTGCGGCAAGCTGGTACAGCGGGCGCCCCAACCCACCATCACGCATCGCTCAGCCGCGCGTGAAGCTGCTCGGCCTCGACCAGGTCATCAGGGCGATTGGCATTGAAGAACGGGTCGACCGGATCGACCGGCCACTCCGCCGCCGCAACACCATGGCGCGCCGTCCAGCGGCCGATCTTTCGCTCATCCTCGACCGTGAGTGCATGCCGCAAGTCGTCACGCAGCGCGACCGGCCACAGCCCGATCACCGGATGGTCCCAGCCGCCCGATGCAGCGCAGGCCAGCGGAACATTGCCCGCTGCGCGCGCCACATGGAGCCGTTGCACAAGATCACGCGGGATGAAGGGGGTGTCTGCCGCAACGCTGACCATCCAGGCATGTCCGGGGCGGTTCGCGGMCATCCAGTCGAGCCCGGCCAGGATGCCGGCCAGCGGCCCGGCGAAACCGGGCACGCTGTCGGCGACCACCGGCAGGCCGAATTCAGCGAAGCGCGACAGGTCGCCATTGGCATTGATCAGAAGTCCGTCGCATTGCGGCCCCAGGCGATCGACGACATGGGCGAGAATGCTGCGCCCGGCGATCAGCCGAAGCGGCTTGTCGCCACCGCCCATGCGGCGCGCGAGCCCGCCGGCGAGGAGGAGACCAAGCGTTGGAGGGATGGTCATGCCATGGCCCGCAAGCGTCGCATCTCGCGTTCGCGATCGGCGGCGCCGGGCCTCACGCCGGCACACCGAGCCGATCCGCAGCCCAGGTCTCCACCGCTCGGCCCTCAGGCGGCAATGGGGTCCAGTCATCGCCGGCAAACTCACGCCAGGCCGAAACGAAATCCTCGCGAACGGCGATCAGCACGGGCAGGCCCGATAGCGCCGCGGCCGCGATCTCCTGGCGCAGGCCCTGACCAAGCTGCTCCTGCCGCCCGAACTTGTTGACGATCACGAGATCGATGTTTCCCGTCAGAGCGGCCGCGACCGCTCCTCCCGCTGCCGCAAGGCCGGCGACGTCGAGCCGGCAACCCGACGCGCCCGCACCACGATCCTCGCTGATCGGAAAGCGCCGGCCATTCGCGAGGTCCTCCAGCGCCATGGCGTGACAGCCATCCCCGCAATCATCGCCGTTGTGCTGGACGACACCGCCGAGCTTCAACCCCTGCCGCTTCATCTGGCTGGCAAGGCCAACCATGAATGCATCGATCTGGAAACCGGAGGAATAGACGATTGCGGCAAGCGTGTTCATCGTCCCTCCATCCCACGAAATATCATCCGCAGCCAGAACCGTGACCGCAAGGTGCTATGATGGCGTCATGGCCCTGCGTCAGATGCCGGCTCACTGTTGCAGCGCACCTACAGTCGCGCGGGCCGCCACAAGCTAGGGTGCTGCGGGGCTGACGTCCGGCGTGTTCTCCGGTCAAAGCCGTTTGTTCGGTTGCCGTCCATGATCCGCCACAACGCCAATGCCCCGATTGACCCCGCCGCGGACGCAGCCTTGCTGCTGCGTCGCATCGGCTTCGCCACGCTTGCGCTGGCGCTACCGATAGCGTCGCTGGTGTCGCGTCGCGCGGCCGTCGTGCTCGCGCCGATCGGGGTTGCGTTGCTCATCATTTCCTCGCTGATCGAGGAGCGTGGCCAGTTCGGCAGGAATCTGAGGGATTCCCTGCTGAGCCGGCCAGGCATGATCCTGATGGGGCTCGTGGCCTGGGCCCTGCTCTCGCTGGTCTGGAGCCCCTACACGCTTTCGGCGACCGAGAAGGCCACCAATCTGGTTCTTGCCGTCGCGCTCGGCTTTTGCGGTGCCGCGGCGCTCCCGGAACGCATGCGCGCCTCGAACCTCAATCTCGTGCCGCTCGGCACCGGCATCGCCGCGCTGTTTGCTCTCGCGCTGCTGGTCGCCGGGAACATGAGCGCCGCTGGCGTCTCTCCGGGCGTCGAACGCGGCGTCAGCGTCGTGCTGATCATGTCGTGGCCCGCCTTCGCCTGGCTCCTCTCGCGTGCGCGCGGCTTGAGCGCACTGGGCCTCGCTCTCGCCGTCGGCCTGCTTGCCATGACCCGCTTCGAGGATGGCGAGGCGGTGGCGATGATCTGMGGCACGGTGGCCTTCGGAGCGATCAGCGCCAATCGGGTCGTCGCCGCTCGCGCCATCGCCATTATCGTTGCCGGGCTGATGTTGCTGGCGCCGCTCCTGCCCTTCCTGCTGATGCCGATCGCATCGCGCTTGCCCGACGATCTCGCCCTCACCCTCGGCATCTGGGCCGACATCGTCAGCCGCGAACCGGTTCAGCTGATCACCGGGCACGGCCTCGACACCGTGCTGCGCGGCCGCCTGACGGGTGGCCTGCCTCAAGACACGCCGACGACCATTCTGTTCGAGTTCTGGTTCGAGCTCGGCCTTGTCGGAGCCGCTTCGGCCGCGATCTGCCTGTACTTTGCGATCAAGGCCGCGGGCCAGATGGCGGGAGCGCTCGCCGCCGGCGTCACTGCTGCCTATGTCACGGCCTTCGCGCTTGCCGTTCTGGGCTTTGCCACCTTCCAGACCTGGTGGCTGATGACGCTCGCCTCCGTCGCCCTGATGTTCACGGCGATTGCCCGCGGGCAATACCGGACCGAGCGACCGCTCGCGCCATTGATGCCGCAGCCTGCAGCGAACAGCAGGCCAAAGGCCGGCGGGCCTGCTTCCTCCTGATCGCCCCCTGAGCGGCGCGGCTCAGGCCGCCGCCGCCCGGTCGCCGTTCACGGCATGGCAGGCGACACCGTCGATCACCGGCGGATTCTCGATCTTGCAGCGGTCGAACGCCAGCGGACAGCGCGGATGGAAGGTGCAGCCGGAGGGCGGGTTGATCGGGTTCGGGATTTCCCCCTTCACGCCCTCGCGCGCCTTGCCGACCATGGCGAGATCCGGAACCGCATCGAGCAGCATGCGGGTATAGGGATGGCGCGGGGCCGAGAAGAGCTGCTTGCCCTCCGAAACTTCCACAAGCCGGCCGAGATACATCACGCCGATGCGCGTCGCCATATGCCGGACCACGGCGAGGTTGTGCGAGATGAAGAGATAGGTCAGCCCGAATTTCTGCTGCAGATCGCGCATCAGGTTGAGGATTTGCGCCTGCACGGAGACATCAAGCGCCGATGTCGGCTCGTCGCAGACGATGAACTCGGCATTCGAGGCGAGCGCGCGTGCGATCGCGATGCGCTGGCGCTGCCCCCCGGAGAACTCGTGCGGGAACTTCTTGGCGTCATCGGGATGCAGGCCGACCAGCGTCAGCAATTCGCCGATGCGGGCATTGATGTCGCCTTCGCCCTCGATGATGTCGAAGGCGCGGATCGGCTCGGCGATGATCCGGCCGACACGCCAGCGCGGATTCAGGCTGGCATAGGGATCCTGGAAGATCATCTGGATGCGCCGACGCATCCGCTGACGCTCCTGCGCGACCGCAACGTCGTTCATCGAGATGCCGGCGATGCTGACAGTACCGCCCGAGGGTGGCAGCAGGCCGACCACCATGCGCGCGACGGTGGACTTGCCCGAGCCGGATTCACCGACGAGCGCGAAGGTCTCGCCCTTGCGGATATCGAAGGAAACCCCGTCGACGGCCTTCAGATACTGCTTCGGCGCGCGTTCGAGCATGCGGTTGAGCCAGGGCTTCGACACGTCGAAGACGCGCTTCAGGTCGCGGACCTGGACGAAGGCGGCGTTAGGCGGAGGGAGCTGGCTCACGCTGCGATCTCCGCATTGGGCTGGTCGTAGAGATGGCAGGCGACCTGCCGGTCGCCGACCCTGGTCAGCTCGGGCCGCTCGACATGGCAGCGGGCGAAGGCATGAGCGCAGCGCGGATTGAAGGCACATCCCCGCGGAATGGCCGAAAGCCGGGGCATCGCGCCGGGAATCTGCACGAGGCGGTCGGCATCACCCTCGATCGACGGGATCGCGCCCATCAGCCCCTTCGCATAGGGGTGGAGCGGGTCCTTGACGACATCGCGGACCGGGCCGATCTCGGCGATCCGGCCGGCATACATCACCGCGACCCGGTCGGCCGTTTCGGCGATGACGCCCATATCATGGGTCACCAGCATCACCGAAGTGCCGCGCTCACTGCAGAGGCGTTTGATCAGCGCGATGATCTGGGCCTGGACCGAGACGTCGAGCGCAGTCGTCGGCTCGTCGGCGATAATGAACTCGGGCTCGGCGCAGAGCGCGAGCGCGATCACGACACGCTGGCGCATGCCGCCGGAGAATTCGTGCGGATAGCCGTCGATCCGCCGCTCCGGCGCCGGGATGCCGACCTCGTCGAGCAGGGCGATGGCGCGCGCGCGGGCATCCGCTGCGCTCAGGCTGGTATGAGTCCGGATCGTCTCGATCAACTGCTCGCCGACCCGGTAGAGCGGGTTCAGGCTGGTCAGCGGATCCTGGAAGATCATGCCGATCCGCTTGCCGCGGATCCTGCGCATCGCCTCGGGCGGCAGATTGTCGACGCGCTCGCCCGACAGCACGACCTCCCCGCCGGCGATGCGCCCCGGCGGATCGATCAGGCCGATGATCGCGGAACCGGTGACGGACTTGCCCGCGCCGGATTCGCCGACGACACCGAGCACTTCGCCGCGTGCGATATCGAAGGAGATCTTGTCGAGCGCGCGCAAGGTACCGCGCCGCGTCACGAACTCGACGGTCAGGTCACGGACGGAAAGAACGGGGACGGTCATCGGGTCACCTCAGCCGCGGATTGAGCGCATCGCGCAGCCAGTCGCCGAGCAGGTTCACCGCCAGCACCAGGATCGCCAGGGTCACGCCGGGAAAGGCGACGATCCACCAGTCGCCGGAGAACAGGTAGCGGTTGCCTATGCTGATCAGAGTGCCGAGCGAGGGCTGCGTCGGCGGCAGGCCGACACCCAGGAAGGAAAGCGTCGCCTCGGTGATGACGGCGAGCGCCAGATTGATCGTCAGGATGACGAGAACCGGGCCGATCACGTTGGGCAGGACATGGCGCAGCATGATCAGCGGCGCCGGCAGGCCGACGAGGCGTGCCGCCTGAACATAATCCTTATTGCGCTCGACCAGCGTCGAGCCCCGCACGGTGCGGGCATATTGCACCCAGAAGGACAGGCCGATCGAGATGACCAGAACATAGATCGCGGTGTCCTCGCGCGCGGCACTCTTGAAGATACCGCGGACGACGCCATCGATCAGAAGCGCGATCAGGATCGCCGGGAAGGTGAGCTGGACATCGGCGATGCGCATGATCAGCGAATCGACACGTCCGCCGAGATAGCCCGCGAGCAGGCCGAGCGTGATGCCGATCGAGGCGGCGAGGATCACTCCGAGGCCGCCCACCACCAGCGAGACGCGCAGGCCGTAGAGAATGGCCGAATAGAGATCCCGCCCCTGGTCGTCGGTGCCGAAGATGAAGCGGGCCTCCCCGCCCTGCTGCCAGGCCGGCGGGATGTTGGCGTCGGCGAGGAAGACGGAGGCAGGGTCGAAGGGATTGGTCGGTGCGATCCAGGGGGAGAAGGCCGCGCCGATGAACAGCAGCAGCACGACGAAGGCAGCGACCATCGTCACCTTGGAGCGCAGGAAGCTGGCCAGAATGTCGCTGTCGAGGAAGCGTTCCCAGCGGGTCGGGATCTTCTCGGGCGAAGCGGGCGGCTGAGTGGTCATGCTCATGGTTTCAACTCTCCGCCAGCTCAGTGCGCACCGATCGTCGCGCGCAGGCGCGGATCGACGGCGGCATAAAGCAGGTCGACGACCAGGTTGATGCTGACGAACAGGAAGGAGATCAGCATCAGATAGGCAGCCATGATCGGGATATCGACGTTCTGGACGGCCCGCAGGAAGAGCAGGCCCATACCCGGCCACTGGAACACCGTCTCGGTAATGATGGCGAAGGCGATGATCGAGCCGAGCTGCAGTCCGGCGATGGTGATGACCGGAACCAGCGTGTTCTTGAGCGCATGGCCGAAATTGACCGTCCGGGTGCGCAACCCACGCGCCCGGGCGAACTTGATGTAATCTGCCCGCAGCACTTCGAGCATCTCGGCGCGGACGAGGCGCATGATCAGCGTCATCTGGAACAGGCCGAGCGTGATCGAGGGCAGGATCAGTGCCTTGAGGCCGGACASGGTCAGCAGGCCTGTCGTCCACCAGCTGCCGATCTTCACGACCTCGCCGCGCCCGAAGGATGGCAGCAGGCCAAGCGTGACCGAGAACAGGTAGATCAGGAGGATGCCGATCRGGAAGGTCGGCAGACTGATACCGATCAGCGACACTGCCTGGAAGATCTTGGCGAGCCAGCTGTCGCGCTTCAGCGCGGTGTAGACACCCATCGGGATGCCGACGAGGAGCGAGAACAGGGCCGACATGAAGGCGAGTTCGAGCGTCGCCGGCGCGCGGTCACCCAGCAGCGAAATCACCGGAAGCCGGAACTGGTAGGACACGCCGAATTCGAGCCGGGCGGCGTTGTAGATATAGCGGAAGAACTGGACGATGACGGGGTCGTCGAGGCCGAGCGAGCGCCGGATCTGCTCGACCTGCGCCTGCGGCGTGTCGAGGCTGACGAGCTGGTTCACCGGATCGCCGACGAAACGGAACATCGCGAAGGCGATCAGCGCCACGCTCAGCATGACGAGAAGCGACTGAAACAGCCGACGCAGAATGAAAGCTAACATGGCCGCCTTGAATCCCCGGTTTGCCGAGGTCGGAAAACGCGCGGCCATYCCGGGCTGGGGGGACGCGGAGATCCAGAATCCAGCAGGAGCGCCATGCGCTGCAACGGATCCTGGTTCAGCGCGGCTGCACCGTCTGTCCGGGATGACGATGAGGATGAAGGAAGGCACKCGGATCGCTCCGCGCGCCTCTCACGTCACTCCTTGGTGGCGTAATAGAGCAGGACCGAGTTGTCGGCGCGCTGGGTCAGCTTGACCTTCTTCGAGACACCCCAGGCGAGAGCCTGCTGATGCAGAGGGATATAGGCGAACTCGTCCACCGTGATCTTGAAGGCTTCCTTGATCATGGCGTCGCGCTTGGCGGTATCGGGCTCGACCAGGATCTTGTCGGTCAGCGCGTCGACCTTCTTGTTGCAGTAGCCGCCGAGATTCGACTCTCCGCGCGACGAGCCGGCGACATCGCGGCAACCCAGGATGTCGTTGAGCACGTTGTGGCTGTCGAAGGTCCCGGGGGTCCAGCCGAGCAGGTAGAACGAGGTCTTGTAGCCGCCCGACTTCAGCACCTTGGCGAAGTACTGGCCCTTCGGCTGAGCGTTCAGGTTCACCTTGATGCCGGCGCGAGCCAGCATGCCGACCACGGCCTGGCAGATCTGGCCGTCATTGACATAGCGGTCGTTCGGGCAATCCATGCCGACTTCGAAGCCGTTGGGATAGCCGGCCTCGGCCAGGAGCTTCTTGGAGGCCTCGGTGTCGAACTTGGCCCGCGTGAAGCCGGCGTGCGGGAAAAGTTCCGGCGCGATCATCAGCGGCGACGGAGTCGACAGGCCGCGCATGACGCGGCTCTTGATCGTTTCGATGTCGATCGCCTGGTAGAAAGCCTGACGAACCTTCGGGTCCTTGAAGGGGTTCTTGCCCTTGACGTTGGATTCGAGCAGTTCGTCGCGGGTCTGGTCCATGCCGAGGAAGATCGTGCGCAGTTCCGGCCCGGTCATGACCTGGACATTGCCGGCGCTGTTGACACGCTGGATGTCCTGGATCGGAACCGGCTCGATCACGTCGACCTCGCCCGAGAGCAGGGCCGCGACCCGGGTCGCATCAGAAGCGATCGGCGTAAACACGATCTCCTTGAGATTGTGCTCGACCTTCTTGTTCCACCAGTTCTCGTTGACCTTGAAGACGGTCTTCACGCCGGGCTGATGGCTCTCGATCTTGAACGGGCCGGTGCCATTGGCATTGAGCGAGGCGTGGCTCGGCGTCGTCGCCGCTGCCGGTGTCGGAGCGACGGCGTTATTCGCCTCCGCCCACTTCTTCGACATGATGTACCAGGTGTCCCACTGGGCATTCAGGATCGGGTTCGGGGAGCTCAGCGTCACGTCGATCGTGTAATCATCGACCTTGGTGAACTTGGCGTCGGTCGGAATGCGCGTGGTGAAGTTCGAGCCGGGGGCGCGGACGCGCTCGGCCGAGAAGATCACGTCATCGGCGGTGAAATCCTCGCCATTGTGGAACTTCACGCCCTTGCGCAGAAAGAAGCGCCATTTCAGGCCGTCATCGGAGACTTCCCACTTCTCGGCGAGGGCGGGCTCGATCTTGAGGTCCTTGCCGCGCGCCGTCAGGCCCTCATAGGGGTGGCCGAGATGGGCATTGGTGGTGGTCTCGTTGACGGTATAGGGATCGAGCGACTTGAGCTCGCCTTGGTTGGCATAGCGCAGTGTCTGTGCCTGCGCGGCGCCGCACATCAGCGCCAGAGCCGCAACCGCGGCGAGGCAGTTCGTCTTGARTGACATAATTCGATCGCTCCCAATCGTTTTTGCTACCCACTCCTCCCGGGAGCGGCTCCCGCCGGGCGCCTCCCAAGCGCCCGGCGAAAGAAGATGGCAGATTAATGACGCTTCGTGAGCGGCGTCCAGTACGGCTGATGAGAAACGCTCCAGATTGCATTTTCTTGCGCACCGAACCCAAGGCTCACACGCAACCATCAAAATCGACGCCAGGAACGGACGTTCATGGCGTCGGATATCTCTCAGCGTGCCAATTCGGCGATTACGCCACGGATGAACCGCGCCCCGGCATCGAGCTGGGCTACCGTAATGAACTCGTCGGGCTGGTGAGCCTGGGCGATATCGCCCGGGCCGCAGACCACCGTCGACCAGCCTGCCGCCTGGAACAGCCCGCCCTCGGTGCCATAGGCGACGACATGGCTGCCATTGTCGCCGGTCAGCCGGCGTGAAAGGGCCTCCGCCTCGCCACGCTGCTCCGGTCCGAGCGCGGGCGTGAAGGAGGTGACTTCCATCTCGATGCCCGTCTCGGGCGCGATCGCCTTCATCCCGGCCTCGAGTTCGGCGATGCGGGCGCGGTAGCGCTCGACGTAATTCTGGTCGCGCTCGCCAGGAATGACGCGCACCTCATGGGTGAAACTGCAATGTTCGGCCGTGATGTTGACGGCCGTGCCGCCCTGGACCACGCCGACATGCAGCGTCGTGTAGGGCGGTTCGAAACCGTTATCATTCGGGGTCCGGGTCTTGTTTTCCGCCATGACCTCGTCGTGCCAAGCGATCAGCTTGCCGGCGATCATGACGGCCGGCACGCCGATGTCGACGCGGCTCGAATGCACCGCATGGCCGCGCACCGTCGTCTTCATCCGCGTACCGCCCTTGTGGCCGGTGACGACCTGCATCATCGAGGGCTCGCCGACGATCACCGCCGACGGCGTGAGGCCAGCAGTGACCATGGCCTCAATCATGATCCGCGCGCCGAGACAGCCGACCTCCTCGTCATAGGAGAGCGCGATATGGACCGGGCGCTTCAACCCGGCCTCGATCATCTCCGGCACCAGCGCCAGCGCGGTCGCGTCGAAGCCCTTCATATCGCAGGCTCCACGACCGTAGAGCTTGCCGTCGCGCTCGGTCAGCGTCCAGGGATCGGAGCTCCAGTCCTGCCCCGCGACGGGAACGACGTCGGTGTGCCCGGAGAGCACGACGCCGCCGGCAACCGCCGGTCCGACCGTCGCATAGAGATTGGCCTTCTGGCCGTCGGGGCTCGGAACGATCGTGCTCTCGACACCGAGGCTGGCGAGGTAATCACGGCAGAAATGGATGAGCTCGAGATTGCTGCGCTGCGATTCCGTATTGAACGAAACCAGCTTCGCCAGCATTTCCTTGGGGGTGTATTTCACGGGGTCGGATCTCCAAAGGCAGACGGGAAGGCAGGTTTCATGCCGACACGCTAGGCAGCCTGACAGCCAGGTCAATCGTCAGCTGTGGCTTGACCGGCCTGCGCCGGACGCGTTGATGTGCGCGCCGAGACGCCGGCGCCGCCGGGCCATGAGAGAAGTCCAGTCCCATGAATTTCGACGTCACGCTCGCCGATATCCAGGCTGCCGCCACCCGCATCTCCGGCAAGGTGCGGCGCACTCCGAGCTTCCATAGCGCCGGCCTCTCGGCGCGGCTCGGCGTCGAGACCGTGGTGAAGGTGGAGAGCCTGCAGCTCGGCGGTTCGTTCAAGGTGCGCGGCTGCTTCAACAAGCTGATGGCGCTCAGCGAGGACGAGCTGAAGCGCGGCATCGTCACCGTTTCCGGCGGCAACCACGCGATCGCGGTTTCGATGGTCGCCAAATCGATGGGCGCCCGCGCGCTCGTGCTGATGGCGAAGAATGTCGCGCCCTTCAATGTCGAGCTCACCCGGCAGGCCGGCGGCGAGGTCGAACTTTGCGAGGACGCGATCGAGGCCTTTGCCAAGGCCGACGAGTACGCGGCGAAGGGCATGACCAATGTCCACTCCTATGACGATCCGGCGATCATCGCCGGCCATGGCTCGCTCGGCCTCGAACTGGCGAATGATGCCAGCGGGCGCCTCGACCATGTCTTTATCTCGATCGGCGGCGGCGGCTTCGTGGCCGGAGTCGGCACGGCTCTCAAGGGACTCGACCCGGCGGTGCGCATTCATGGCGTCGAGACGGAGGGGGCAACGACGATGACCCAGGCGCTGGAGGCCGGCAAGCCGGTACCGATCCGGCCGACCTCGATCGCCCGCGCGCTCGGCGCCCCCTTCGCGACCGAACGCACCATGGCGGCAGCGCGCCAGTATCTGGAGGAGATCGTCACCGTGCCCGATGCCGAGGCCGTGCGCGAAATGGCCTGGGTGCTGCAGAACGGGAGGGTGCTGATCGAGCCGGCGGCAGGCTGCGTGGTTGCCGCAGCCGTGGCGCGCAAGGAGATGTTCAAGCCCGGGGAGCGCGTCGGCCTGATCCTCTGCGGCTCCAACGTCTCGCTCGACGATTTCGCGGCGTGGCGCAAGGAGTACGGGGTGTAAGGCAACCTCGTTGCCGCCGGGTTTGATGCTTGACCTTACGCCAGGGAGCCGACCGGTCAACGATGAGTTGACCTGCGCGATGAGCTAGCGTTGTCTTGGGCGGCGATACCCTGCCGTTCGAGGGAAGACCATGGCCGTCTTGCTCGCAGTGCTCATCGGGGTCGTGGCCGGGCTGCGCACCATGATGGCACCGGCCGCCGTCAGTTGGGCCGCCCATCTCGGCTGGATCAACCTCGGTGCCAGCCCCCTGGCCTTCCTGGGCTATGCCTGGACGCCCTGGATCCTGACCGCGCTGGCCATCGGCGAACTGATCACCGACAAGTTGCCGTCGACGGCGAGCCGCAAGGTCCCGACGCAGTTCGGCGGCCGCATCGTGACAGGCGCCCTGTCCGGCGCGGCCATCGGCGCCGCGGCCGGATCGCTCGCGCTTGGCGCGATCGCGGGCGCGGTTGGCGCCGTCGCCGGTACGCTTGGCGGGGCCGCAGCCCGGGCGGGCCTCGCAGGAGCTTTCGGTCGCGACAGGCCTGCCGCGCTGATCGAGGACGTGGTGGCGCTACTCGCCGCCTGGCTGATCGTGGTGGCCGCGCGATGAACCGGACTTTCGACGCCATCATCATCGGGGCCGGCCAGGCCGGACCTTCACTGGCAGGCCGGATGACCGGTGCCGGCCTGTCGGTTGCGATCGYCGAACGCCATCTCTTTGGCGGCACCTGCGTCAACACCGGCTGCATGCCGACCAAGACGCTGGTCGCCAGTGCCTATGCTGCGCATCTCGCGCGCCGTGGCGCCGAGTACGGCGTCATCCTGGATACGCCGCCGCGCATCGACATGTCGAAGGTCAAGGAGCGAGCCGCCCTCGTCTCCGCCAATTCGCGCCGCAATATCGAGACCTGGCTGCGCGGGATGAAGGGCTGCACCGTCCTCACCGGGCATGCGCGCTTCGAGAGCGCCGACCGGATGCGGGTGGGCGACGATGTAATCAGCGCACCCCGCATTTTCCTGAATGTCGGCGGGCGCGCCGTCGTGCCGGACATGCCCGGGATCGGCGACATCTCCTACCTGACCAACACCTCGATCCTTGGTCTCGACACGGTGCCGAAGCATCTCGTCGTCATCGGCGGCAGCTATATCGGCCTCGAATTCGCTCAGATGCACCGCCGCTTCGGTGCAGCCGTCACTGTTGTCGAGAAGGGTCCACATCTCGTGTCCCGCGAGGACGAAGAGGTTTCGGAGGCGATCCGCGATATCCTTGTCGCCGAAGGGATCGAGATCCGGACCGGCGCGGAGTGCATTCGATTCGCTCCCCACCCGGAGGGCATCGCGGTCGGCGTGGATTGCACTTCCGGCGCACCCGAGATCATCGGGTCACATGTCCTGCTTGCCGTCGGGCGCCGCCCGAACACCGACGATCTCGGTCTCGACAAGGCCGGGGTCGCAACGGATGCACGAGGCTATATCGAGGTCGACGACAGCCTGGCGACCAATGTCCCCGGCATCTGGGCAATCGGCGACTGCAATGGCCGCGGCGCCTTCACGCACACGGCCTATAATGATTTCGAGATCGTCGCCGCCAATCTACTCGATGGAGAGACGCGCAAGGTCAGTGACCGCATCCCGGCCTATGGGCTCTTCATCGATCCGCCGCTCGGGCGGGTCGGCATGACGCTTGCCCAGGCGCACGCCAGCGGCCGGCCGTTGCTGGTTGGCCGCCGGCCGATGACGCGCGTCGGCCGCGCCATCGAGAAGGGCGAGACGCTTGGTTTCATGAGCGTCATTGCCGATGCCGAGACGCGCCGCATCCTCGGCGCTGCGATCCTCGGGACGAGCGGCGACGAGGCGATCCATGGGATCCTCGACATAATGAATGCGGGCGCGCCCTATGACAGGCTGCTGCGCGCTGTTCCGATCCATCCGACCGTATCGGAGCTCATCCCGACGATGCTTGGAGACATGCGCGCCCCAAACTGACCTCAGAAATAGCGCGCCAGGTTCCGGCGGATCCTATCCACCGGCGGCTCCTGGCCGGCAGGGGCCTCAAACGCCTGGCCCGTAATGGTCTCGAAGGCGCGGATATAGACCTGCGAGGTCTGCGCGATGAGCTCGTCCGGGATCTCGGGGATCGGCTCGTTGTAGGGATCGCAGCGTGCGGCGACCCAGTTGCGCACGAAATCCTTGTCAAAGCTCTCCGGCCGCTCTCCCGCCGCAAAGCGCGCCGGGTAGCTCTCGGCGAACCAGTAGCGGCTGCTATCGGGGGTATGGATCTCATCGGCCAGCATGATCCGGCCCTGCCGATCGGTACCGAACTCGTATTTGGTATCGGCAAGGATGAGCCCACGTCCGCGCGCGATGTCCTGCCCCCGGGCGAACAGGGCCAGCGCATAGCCGGACACCGTATCCCACTGTTCCTGGGTCAGGAGCTTGCTGCCGACGATCTCGTCCGGGGAAAGCGGCTCGTCATGGCCGCCGTCGAAGGCCTTGCTGGTCGGCGTGATGACGGCATGAGGAAGCGCTTCGTTGTCGCGCAGGCCATCCGGGAAACGGATGCCGTAGAGATCCCGCCTGCCCTRCTTGTACATGGTCAGCACCGATGTGCTGGTCGTGCCCGCGAGATAGCCGCGCACCACGATCTCGACGGGAAGGATATCGAGCTTCTGGCCGACGACGACGTTGGGGTCCGGATATTCCAGCACATGGTTCGGGCAGATATCCGCGGTCTTCTCGAACCAGAACCGGGCTGTCTGGGTCAGCACCTGCCCCTTGAACGGAATGCAGGCGATAGCGCGATCGAAGGCGCTGAGGCGGTCCGTGGCGATCAGAATGCGGCGCCCGTCCGGCAGATCGTAATTCTCGCGGACCTTGCCCCGATAATAGTTCGGCAGCTCCGGGATGACCGCTTCGCGAATGGGTTGAATCTCGGACATGGTGGACATCACTTCATCAAGGCGAGGAATCATGCAGGGAGAGAAACCCCGGCGCTGCGTTCCTTGTAGCCAAGTGGATCGATACGCACCATTGCGCTCTCGCTGTCGCCCCTGCGCGATGCTAGGGAGCGCCATAACGAAGGGCGAGCGCCGGAGGTGAGCAGCCATGTTTCAGGCACAAGCAATCGCGAGCAGCGACAAGGCAGGGTTCTATCGCGAGCTGACCTCGCAGCTTGAGGGCCTGCTGGCGGGAGAAAGCGACCCGATCGCCAACGCGGCCAATACCTCGGCACTGCTGTTCCAGATGATGCCGGATCTGAATTGGGCCGGATTCTACATCATGCGGGACGGCGAGCTCGTGCTCGGGCCGTTTCAGGGCAARCCGGCCTGTGTCCGCATTCCCGTCGGGCGCGGCGTCTGCGGAGCGGCGGTCGCTCGCCGGCAATCCATGCTGGTGGAAGACGTCCATGCGTTTCCCGGCCATATCGCCTGCGATGCAGCCTCGCGCTCGGAACTGGTCGTGCCGCTGCTCCGCGACGGTGAGGTGATCGGCGTGATCGATCTCGACAGCCCCCACCCCTCCCGCTTCGACACCGCCGACCAGGCCGGAATCGAACGGATCGCCGAGATCTATCTCGCTGCGAGCGCCTGCTAGACCGATCCATCCCCCGGCTGCGGGCGGAAGCGCGATGCGCCAATCAGCAGGCCGCGGCGGAGAGGCCCTCGTTGGTGTCCGCCACCGGAGGCACGACTCCGTGCTGCCCAGGTACGAGGGGGTCCGGAACCGACGTTGCCACCCATCTCGCCAGAGCCGTGCGGCCGGCGTCGGTCAGGGCGTAGACGCCGCGATCGGCTCGCTCGAACCAGCCATAGACGTTGCGGTGCAGGATCTTCTGTGCGTCCGGGCATGACTGTTTGAGATCGCGCGGCCGCTGCGGGCCTGCCGTCATGGCTGCAGCGCAAGCGAGCGCCTGCTGCCGGTAGGCCGTCATGATCGGTGCGCGCGAACCGCCGCCTGCGACAGGGTCTCCCCGACGCCGCTTGTGCTCCTCCACGAGCTTCGAACGCCGCTTGGCATCCTTGCGCGGCGTCGGCGCGGCCGGGGAAACGAGGATATCGACGCGACCGGACAAAGCGACCCCGAGAAGGCCGAAACCGAGATGCCGGCACAGATTGCGGTAGCGGGAATCGCTCTCGCGTCCCTTCCCCCGCGCCGACAACCGGGCTGCAAGCCAGATCTCGTCACCGAGCTTCATCCGGTCCACGCCCTGCAGGATGAGTTCGAGATTGAAGGTCAGCTTCAATTCTCCCACCACGACGACAGCCGGATCATCGCCTTTGAGACCAACAAGGTCGCAGCGCCCGACCTCACCCTTCACGGAATAGCCCAGGCCTTCGAGGAAGTGTTTGACCGGCAGATAGAGGGAAGTTTCCACGCGAGATCTCCGGTGCATTCCGATGCCGGACCGTTCCAGCAAGTCCGTGGCGCTKACCGCTACACCAAGGTGCAGCGGCGGTCGTTTCGGAATGGCAAACGGGAGGCAAGCCGGATGAGATCGACGGGCAGGCGTTCTGAACGCGGCACCTCAAAAGGCCGATGGCAACGCAAGGGGCAGCCCCCTGTCCAGGCGGCCACCCCTTGGGAATTCGTCACCGCGTCGATCCCGCGACGGGACCGACCTGCCATGACAGCTGGATCAGTGCGCCAGTCGCAAGGCGCCGCGGATTTCGGACTTCGCTCCTTCGAGATCCCTTTGGAAATCGGGGTTCCGGTAGGCGAGAACCGCGATCATCGCGGCCATCTCCCGGCCCGCCTGGATGTCGCTTGGGTAGTGCACTCCGCCGATCACCCGGTTCTCGCCGAATTCGACGGCACGCCCGAAGATCGCCTCGCCCTTCTCCGGCACGATATCGGCCAACACGATCGCGGTGAGGTACGAGAATGCAGCGTGACCGCTCGGATAAGAGCCGCTGTTCGCATATTTGGCGACCGGCTTGAGACGAGCGTCCACCACCGGCGGCCGCTGGCGATCCCATTTTTCCTTGCCCTGCTTGTTGAAGGCGCTCTCCGTCTTGTAGACCTTCGTGAAGAATGCCGCCGCTTTCGGCAGTTTTTCGGCCGTGAATTCGGGTCCCATCACGTCGGCGAAGCGAAAGACGCTCTGCTCAAGGTCCGCGACCGACCGCTCGGCTTGTTCGGCTGTTCGCTTCTCCTGCAGGCTTAGCATGATCTCGAGCTCCCGCCGGGTCGTATCCGCTGATGGCGGCGGCGCCATGAACCGGGTCGTGTCGAGTTGCTCCGGCGACACATAGTATTTGCTGCTCTGGACCTCCGCGCCGGCATAGCCAATCGCAAGAAGCGTAAGTCCGAGAGTCAGGCCCGCGAGTCTTTTCATCTTGTTGTCTCCCGATAAGCGTTTCTTCCCTGCTGCGGGAAGCAAGTCCGCGCAGCGCTCGATGCTGATCAAGAAACACGCCAGTCGTGCCCGCACCGCATGACCGCAATAGAATCAGAGGGTTGTCACGATTTCGGCGCCGAGCGGCGCGGGTAGTGTCAGGGAACGATGAGTAAAACCCGTAACATCGGCCGCGAGCATGGGTCATCGAAGATACCTCCTTGCAGCGCGGCCACTGATGCAGCCGGCAGCAAGAGGCGCCGGCATCCCCGGCAAAAGGACAGCAATCTGGCCCTACGTCATTCGTCGCCTCGCCCCCAAGCGAAGGCATCGACGACAACACTCGCACGAAATGAAGGTGAGCTGCCTACCGGCTCATGGCCTCGAACACATTGCGCATCGATGTGCTTGGGATGCCGAACAGGCCGCCATAGGGCGAGTTCAGGTCAACGATCACGAACATCACGCTCGATATCGAAACCACACCGATCGCCAGGACGATGGCGGCCAGCAGCTTGCGGGGGACCTGCAGGCCGAAGCTGACGAAGACCAGCATCAGCCAGAACGTCAGGACGTTCGTGAACAGCCGCGACGCCGGGTCCCTCGCATCTTCAATCACCGCCCAACGACGTTGTTGCAGGCTCATGAAATTCGCACGGCATTCCGTAGCCAGGTTCGCATGCAACCCGTCGACAGGGGCGAGGCCATTGATCTCGAGGCCGATCTGATTGACCAGCACGCTGAGCGTCGGRCTTTCCCCGTGGCGTCCCATGGTGCTGGGATCAGGATAGGCAATGCCGGTCGGCCTTTCCTCGTCGGGCCAGGTGCTCGCGATCACCGCGGCGGTATAGCTCCGGAGATTCTCGCGGGCCTTCTCAGCCCCCGGGCCGAAATTGCGCAGGCACTGATCGAGCTGGGCCAGTTGCCCGGCATCCGCGTTCCTGTCCCGGTACGCCATGTCGAACGCGCTCTTCACGCTCGACAGCTGCAGGCTGAGGACAAGCGCCGCAAAGGTAACGAGGAGGCTCGTGATCAGCCGCAGCGCTTCCATGTTCCTTTCGGTCAGGTGCTCCTCGGGCAACCGGCTCCGCAGCAGGAGGCCGAACACCGCGGCTGCGCTGAGCAGCGAGCAGAACGTGAAGGCTGAAAGCCACTCCACCATGACAGATCCTGCTCTCCTGGAAGCCCGCGACACGGACACATGCAGTCATCTCGACCGCGAGAACGATCTGCCGCCGACACCAGCCATCGATCCAGAATGATGCGAGGATTGCAACCATACGCGGTCGCGACGCCATTCCTCCGCTTCTGCCCCCTCATGCCGCAATCGGCTTGGACAGACCCGGTCGGACCGCGCTAGCTTGCATGACTTGGCAACCCGATTTCTGCCAACCTTCCCTCTCTGCCCGAGGACATGATGCCGAAGTCCGAACTCATCGCGGCGCTGACGCCCGAGCTCACCGCGATCCGTCGCGATTTTCACCGCCATCCCGAACTGCTCTTCGACGTGCATCGCACGGCGGGCATCGTTGCCGAAAAGCTCAGGGCCTGGGGCGTCGACGAGGTGGTGACAGGCATTGGCCAGACCGGCGTCGTCGGCGTGATCAAGGGCAAGCGCCAGGGTTCCGGCAAGGTAATCGGCCTGCGTGCCGACATGGATGCTTTGCCGATCCACGAGGAAACCAATCTCGAGCACCGCTCGACCGTGCCCGGCAAGATGCATGCCTGCGGTCATGACGGCCACACCACCATGCTGCTCGGCGCCGCGAAATATCTCGCCGAGACCCGCGATTTCGACGGCACCGCGGTCGTGATCTTCCAGCCGGCAGAAGAAGGCGGCGGCGGGGCCAAGGTGATGTGCGATGAGGGCCTGATGGAGCGCTTCGRCGTGCAGGAGGTCTATGG
>NZ_JBFTRC010000024.1:0-42922 GCF_056399325.1 Allobosea sp. 01N443 | reverse complement strand
GTTCAGGATCCTCGGCCTGGACGCCGCGGCGGTGGTGCCAACGATCGATCTCTATCAGTCCCTGGTGCATCCGGACGACCAGCTGGACTTCAGCAATGCCATCGGGCTCGCGGCAGACAAGCGGCTCCAGGACCGGACGTTTCCGATCATTCGCCCTGATGGCAGCCTGAGATGGTTGCGCAGCAAGGGGCAGGCTCATTTCGATCGAAACGGCCGCCCTGTCGCGATGTTCGGCGTCATTACGGACGTCAGCGATGTTCAGGAGCTCATGACGACGCTCGATCTCGAGACGATGTGGCGGCAGGCGCTCTCTCGCCTGCTGGGTGATCACGTCTGGCGCGCCTATCCGAATGGAAAGCTGGTCGAGACGACGGAGTGGTCGAAGCTCACGGGGCAGTCACCGGCGGAAGCCAGGAACTGGGATGAACTGGCGGCCATTCACCCGGATGATCGAAGGACCTTCCTCGAAGCCTGGAAGACTGCGGTCGCGACGGAGAAGGAATATCAGGCCACGATCAGGGTCCGGACCGTGAAAGGGGATTATGTCACCCTCACCGGACGAGCGCTCCCGGTGCGCGGACCCAGCGGGGAGATTCGGGAGTGGATTGGCTGCACGACCTATGAACACGACGCCCGTCCGCAACCGCGGCAGACGGCACCGCTGCACGCCGCGCAGGTGCGGGCGGCGCGCGCGCTCCTGAACTGGTCGGCGCCTACGCTTGCCAGGGAAGCGCAGGTTTCCTTCTCCRCCATTCGCCGCATGGAAATTTCAACGGCGGGCGTCCGGTCGGAAAATCTGCGGAAGGTCCGGGACGTGTTCGAGCGCAATGGCATTCGCCTCTTCCATGACGGCGAAGGGCCGGCATGCCTCGGCCTGGCCGAATGGGCGCTTCGTAGCGGGCCGATGGGCTGTCCCGGGGAGCGGGCCGGCGAACAGCTGATCGCCAGGGCAACGCAGGCCGGGGGAGCAGAGCGCAGGCGTGCTTTCCATTGATTTGCCCTTCCGTTAGGGCATTCAATTTGCCGCGATGCTCCTGTGGCGGCTCGTTGCCGGAGCAGAAGCGATCTGCTGGAAACTCTGCCTGGACCGTACAGGCAGCAACGCACCCCAATGACCGGGAGAACCTGCCGTGAATATCTGGGCCTCGATGATCCTCATGGACGGCAGCGACCCTGCCATCGATCGTATCGTGCGGGAAACGGCCTCGGAGCGCCTGACGATCGTCTTCGTGCCGACGCCCGAAGCGGCCCCTGACGTTGCTCTGTCCCTGATCGCCGAGGGCGTCGAACTGATCGAGCTCTGCGGAGGCTTCGGCGTCGAGCCGGGTGCCGCGGTCGTCAGGGCTGTCGCAGGCCGCGCCGCGGTCGGCCTGGTCAGCTTCGGCATCGATTCCCTGACCCAGGCGGCTGCCTACAAGGCCAAGTTCGAGGCCGGCGGCTGAACGCCGCGGGGCGCCCAGGGGCGCGGCCCGGCCCGTCGCGCCCGGTTTCAACATATCAGGATATCAGGCGGACAATTTCCTCGGACCTCGGCCGGGAGGGCGCTCCGTGACGGTCTCGTTGAGACGAGTTCCTGCCGCTGATCCGGCACGCTGGTTGCTTGTTCCCAATCATGGACATGCGGTGGCGGGGCCTTCGGCCTGTGTCATCCACAAATTCCTTCGTGCCCGCCATGCTTGTGCCCCACCTGCATGGAACGGACTGGCGAAGGGGAGGAGAGGCCTGTAAATTCTCTTGCGGCGCATTATCTGCGGTGAAGCGTCAGGACGATAGCTTTGAAGACAGCGGCGACCATGGGAAGCGGAACGGAAGCGGGGCCTCGGGGCGACGGCGAAGACCTGCGCGCGCCGCTCTCAATGGCCGATCGGCCGAAACGCCCAAGTTCTCCCGTCGATGGCGGTGGCCGCGAAGGGGCCGGCACCGCCGTGCTGACGCGGACCAGGACACGCAAGCCCAATCTCTATCGCGTGCTCCTGCTCAACGACGACTACACCCCGATGGAATTCGTGGTGCATGTGCTCGAGCGGTTCTTCAACAAGGACCGCGCCGAAGCGACCCAGATCATGATGCATGTGCATCAGAACGGCGTCGGCGAATGCGGGATCTTCACCTACGAGGTCGCCGAGACAAAGGTCACCTTGGTGATGGACCTGGCGCGCAAGCACATGCATCCTCTGCAATGCGTGATGGAGAAGAAGTAGTCTTGGATTCGATCATCCTCCTGAAAGCGGAATAGGAGCGCATCAGTGCCGAGTTTCTCGCGCAGTCTCGAACAGGCGCTTCACCGGGCTCTGGCGCTCGCCAATGAGCGTCATCACGAATACGCCACGCTGGAGCATCTGCTGCTCGCCCTGGTCGATGATCAGGACGCTGCCGCCGTCATGCGCGCCTGCAGCGTCGATCTCGACATGCTGAGGCGCAATCTCGTCGATTATATCGATGCCGAGCTGAGCAATCTCGTCACCGATGGCCGCGACGATTCCAAGCCGACAGCCGGGTTCCAGCGCGTGATCCAGCGCGCGGTCATCCATGTCCAGTCCTCCGGTCGCGAAGAGGTGACCGGCGCCAATGTGCTGGTCGCGATGTTCGCCGAGCGCGAGAGCCATGCCGCCTATTTCCTGCAGGAGCAGGACATGACCCGTTACGACGCGGTCAATTACATCAGCCATGGCATCGCCAAGCGCCCCGGCGCGAGCGAGAGCCGGCCGGTGCGCGGCAGCGAGGAAGAGCCCGAGCAGCAGCAGCGCGAGTCGCGGGCCGACCAGGGCAACGATGCCGACAAGGACAAGAAGAAGAAGGAAAGCGCGCTCGAGGCCTATTGCGTCAACCTCAACCGCAAGGCGCGTGACGGGCGCATCGACCCGCTGATCGGCCGCGAGGCCGAGGTGCAGCGCACCATCCAGATCCTTTGCCGCCGGCAGAAGAACAATCCGCTGCTGGTCGGTGACCCCGGCGTCGGCAAGACCGCGATCGCCGAAGGGCTCGCGTTGAAGATCATCCGCGGAGAGGTGCCGGAGGTTCTCGAGGACGCGACGGTGTTCTCGCTCGACATGGGCACGCTGCTGGCCGGCACGCGCTATCGCGGCGATTTCGAAGAGCGCCTCAAGCAGGTGATCAAGGAGATCGAGGCCCATCCCAAGGCGATCATGTTCATCGACGAGATCCATACGGTGATCGGCGCTGGCGCGACCTCGGGTGGGGCGATGGATGCCTCCAACCTGCTGAAGCCGGCGCTGGCTTCGGGTACGCTGCGCTGCATCGGCTCGACGACCTACAAGGAATACCGTCAGTATTTCGAGAAGGATCGGGCGCTGGTGCGTCGCTTCCAGAAGATCGACGTCAACGAGCCGTCGGTGCCGGACACGATCGAGATCCTGAAGGGGCTGAAGCCCTATTTCGAGGAGTTCCACAAGCTCCGCTACACCAATGACGCCATCAAGGCGGCGGTGGAGCTGTCGGCGCGCTACATCCATGACCGCAAGCTTCCGGACAAGGCGATCGACGTGATCGACGAGACCGGCGCCTCGCAGATGCTGCTGACCGAGAGCAAGCGCAAGAAGACCATTGGCGTGAAGGAGATCGAGGCTGCGGTCGCGGTCATGGCGCGTATCCCGGCCAAGACCGTCTCCAAGGACGACGCCGAGGTTCTGCGCAATCTCGAGAACACGTTGAAGCGCACGGTCTACGGCCAGGAGAAGGCGATCGAGGCGCTGTCGTCCTCGATCAAGCTGGCCCGTGCCGGCCTGCGTGATGGCGAAAAGCCTATCGGCTGCTACCTGTTTGCCGGCCCGACGGGCGTCGGCAAGACCGAAGTGGCGCGCCAGCTCGCCGCGTCGCTCGGCGTCGAGCTGATCCGCTTCGACATGTCGGAATATATGGAGCGCCACACGGTTTCGCGGTTGATCGGCGCACCTCCCGGCTATGTCGGCTTCGATCAGGGCGGGCTTCTGACCGATCAGGTCGACCAGCATCCGCATTCGGTGCTGCTGCTCGACGAGATCGAGAAGGCCCATCCCGACCTGTTCAACATCCTGTTGCAGGTGATGGATCACGGCAAGCTGACCGACAATAACGGCAAGCAGGTCGATTTCAGGAACGTCATCCTGATCATGACGACCAATGCCGGTGCCGCCGACATGGCACGCGCAGCCTATGGTTTCACGCGGGCCAAGCGCGAGGGGGACGATACCGAGGCGGTGAACCGCCTGTTCGCGCCGGAGTTCCGCAACCGGCTGGATTCGGTAATTTCCTTCAGCCATCTGCCGAAGACGGTGGTGGCGCGTGTCGTCGACAAGTTCGTGCTCCAGCTCGAAGCTCAGCTCGCCGATCGCAATGTCACGATCGAGCTCACCGACGAAGCGCGCGAGTGGCTGGTCGAGAACGGTTACGACGAGGCGATGGGGGCGAGGCCGATGGCTCGCCTGATCCAGCAGACGATCAAGACACCGCTCGCCGACGAGGTCCTGTTCGGGCGCCTGAAGGGTGGTGGGGCGGTCAAGGTCGTCGTCGTTCAGTCCGAGACCGGCATCAAGGTGCTGGGGCTCGAATTCCCCGACGGGCCGGTCAAGCCCAAGCCGGAGAAGGACGTGGCGGCGGCGGCCGAGAAGCGCACGCCGCGGGCAAAGGCGAAGGGCTCAGCGAAGCCGGGCACGCCCGGCACACGCCGGGCGCCGAAGGGCGGAGACGGCAAGGGCGGTGGCCCGGCCGAGCCGCCCAAGGCGGCGCAACGCGCCATTCGTACCGTGCCGAAGGTCCCGCTGACGAAGGCCTGAGACCGTGTTCTTTCGACGCAAGACCCAAGCTGCCGCGCTCCAGACCAGCGGCGAAGCCCCGGTACAGCCTGCCAAGGAAAAACTTGGCTGGTTCGAGAAGCGTGCGCGCCGCCGCCGGCGGCGCGTGCTGTTCGAGGAAATCCTTGGCTGGATCCTCGTGCCGGCCTTCGGCTATCTGATCTATCTCGGTATCAAGTCGGTTGGCGGCGTGCCGAAGGAAATCATCGATTTCGGCAACGAGCTGATCGGCATCGTGATGAAGGGTGGCACCTGAGAGCCACCCCTTGCCTTTGCAGGCTGTGCAAGGGTGACCGCGCGATGCCGGATGTCGGCTTCCCGCGCGCGAGCGTTTAGAACGGGGCCCGCCCGGCCATCTCAGGCCGGTGCGGCTTTTCGAGTGACCGACCCGTCAGGCGTGCAGAATCTCTCATGAGCGTATCGGCCGACTGGAGCTGGCAGCGCACCGCCCTRGCCGGGATACGCGATGCGCTGTCGCTGCCGGCCTGGGTTGTCGGCTTTGGACTCGTCGGTGTCGGCTCGCTGGCGCGCGATGTCGGCTATCCCGTCGATGTCGCTGTGCTCTCGACCATGCTGGTCTGGGCCGGGCCGTCGCAGGTGATCTTCTTCGCATCGATCGCGGCGGGGGCTGCGTGGAGCGCGATCGCGCTTGCGATCGGCTTTGCCTCGCTGCGCTTCCTGCCGATGACGGTGGCGATCCTGCCGCTGCTGCGCCGGCCGGGGCAAGGCATCGCGATGCAGCTGCTGCTCGCGCATTACGTTGCCGTTACCGCCTGGACCGAGGGCCTGCGCCGCCTGCCGGGGATCGCGCCGCACCAGCGCGTGGCCTATTTCCTCGGCTTCGCCAATGCCTGCATGATGGTGAGCGCAGCGGGCACCTATGCAGGCTATTACCTCGTTGGAGCGCTTCCGCTTCCGCTTGCTGCCGGGCTGCTCTGCCTGACCCCGATCTTCTTCCTCGCATCGATCGCTGCCGGTATCCGCCACCGCGGGGACTTCATCGCGATGGGGCTTGGCCTTGCGCTGGCGCCGATCTTCGACCGTCTGATGGGTAGCGGCTTCGATCTGATCGTCTCCGGCCTGATCGGCGGCAGCATCGCCTTTGCCGTGCAGCGCATCGGGGCGCGGCGCGCATGACACAGCCGATCCCGCTGCTCGACGGCCCATTCTGGCCCTATCTCGCGCTGCTGCTCTTCGCTTCCCTGCCGACCGAGATCTGGCGCTGGCTCGCAGTCGCCTTCGCACGGCGCATCAACGCCGATTCGCCGGCATTGGAATGGGTGAGGGCGGTGGCGACGGCGTTGCTCGCCGGGGTCGTCGCCAAGTTGATCATCGCGCCGCCAGGCGCGCTCGCGGCCTTGCCGCTCTCCTTGCGCGTCGGAGCGTTGGCGGCGACGCTGGCCATCGTCCTGTTCGACCGACGGCGCGTTTTTCTCGCCGTCATTGTCGGCGAGGCGGTGCTGATCGGCGGCGGCTGGATGCTGAGCCAGGCGGCCTGACAGGTCCCTCAGGGACCAGGCTGCTGAAGATGGCGCAGCTTGTCGGGATTGCGGACCACGTAGATGGCGTGGATCAGCCCGTCGCGGATGTCGAGCGCCGTTGCCTGCAGGGTCTGGCCGTTCTCCAGGCTGACATAGCCGGGCAGGCCATTGATCAGTACAGGTTCATAGCTGGTCGTCGAGACGTTGCGCTGGGTCAGTGCGTGGGAGAGGCGCGCAAAGAAACGAGCGACCTTGTCCGCGCCGAAGATCAGCTTGAACACGGCCTGGACCTTGCCGCCGCCATCGCTGTGCAGGACGACATCCTGGGCGAGCAGACGCTGCAACATCGTCGGGTCGGATTGATGTGACGCCTTGAAAAAGGCCTCGGCGAAGCGCGCGGCCTCCTCCCGGGAAACCTTGTTGCGCGGCGGCGTGTCGAGCCGGACATGGTCGCGTGCGCGCTTGGCGAGCTGACGGCAGGCGGCCTCGCTGCGCTCCAGCATTGCGGCAATCTCGGTGAAGTCCATGTCGAAGATGTCGTGCAGAAGGAAAGCCGCCCGCTCCAATGGAGACAGGCGTTCGAGAGCCAGCATCAGGGCGATGGGGGCATCGAGCTCGTCATCGGCGACCTCGGCGCTGCCGAGTCTTTCGACGAGCGGTTCCGGTAGCCAGGTCCCGACATAGAATTCGCGGCGGCTGCGGGCCGATTTCATCTGATCGAGGCAGAGCCGCGTCACTACCTGGGCGAGATAGGCGCGAGGGTTCGAGATTTCGTCGCGACTGGCCTCGTGCCAGCGCAGCCAGGCATCCTGGACGATATCCTCGGCGTCGCTGACGGAGCCCAGCATTCGATACGCAAGTCGGGTCAGGAAGCGCCGATGCTGTTCGAACGCGGTCTGCAGGGTCATGAATGCCATCTCGCAGGTGAGCGAGAGCCCGCGACAGCGGACTCTCGGATTTCTTGCGCAGGATCCCTGCGCGAGGCGGCCTCAGGCAGCCGCGGACCGTTGGCGATCCTGCGGGTGCCGGGCTCGGAAGCCGGCATTGATGCGGTTCCAGGTGTTGATCGCTCCGATCGCGACCGAAAGATTGACCGCTTCGGCTTCGCTGAAATGCTCGCGCAATTCGGAGAAGGCCTCGTCGCTCGCACTGGCTTCGGATAAGCGGGTCAACGCCTCGGTCCAGCGCAGGGCAGCGCGCTCGCGCGGGGTGTAGAGTTCCGACTCGTGCCAGGCGCTCAGCAGATAGAGCCGCGCTTCGGTCTCGCCGGCCTTGCGCGCATCGGCCGAGTGCATGTGCAGGCAATAGGCACAGCCGTTGATCTGCGATGCGCGCATCTTCACCAGTTCGAGCAGGCTGTGCTCCAGCCCACACTCTTCGACATAGTTCTGCATTCCCAGGACGGCGTTGACCGCGGCCGGAGCAACCTGGAAGACATTGAGGCGTTGGGGCATGATCTTCTCCATCTGTGTCTGATGGAAGCAAGACGAGGCAGGCCCAACGCCTGTGACATGCCTTCAGATATTTTTTAGCGCGGCCCGGATTTTTTCGGCGTTCGCAGCAAGCACTTCATTCGCCTCCATCGCACCCGTATGGGGGCGAAGCGCAACGCCGTCCCAGCGCGGCATGACATGGACATGCAGGTGGAACACGACTTGGCCGCCAGCCGGCTCGTTGAACTGCTGGATGGTGATGCCGTCGGCTGCGCAGGCGCTCTTCACGGCATGGGCGAGCTTCTGGGTCGTCAGCGCCACTGCCTTGAGCGCGTCCGGCGGCGCATCGAACACATTGCGGCAGGCGGCCTTGGGGAGGACAAGGACGTGCCCGTCGGCACGGGGCATGATGTCCATGATGGCGACGGTCTCGTCGTCCTCATAGACCTTGTGGCTGGGCAGCTCGCCGCGCAGGATCTTGGCGAAGACATTGGCAGAATCATAGGCGGTCATCGTTGGCCGGTCCGTTCTACAGGAAAGATGCTGTCAGGGTGAGGTGCGCTGCCGCCCAGCGTCAAGAGACAGCGTCTCGATGATTGCGGCATCCAGCACGAGATCGTCGCGCGCGCCAAGCAGCCAGAGGTCGCGCGCCTCGAAACGCAGGAGCGGCCGATGCCACCAGCGCTCCACGATGCCGGCAAGCGCAGCGGCCTCGGCGGGGGAAAGGTCGTCGGTCAGATTGTAGAGGCCGACGACGTAGAGATCGGTCTGCTGCCGACCGAGCGCAGATTGAATGGCATGAAAGACGTTCTGACCGCGGCGCTGCTCCGGATAGGCGCGCAGATAGAGCCGGCCACGATTGACGTTTCCGGAGAACAGGCCGCGCAGTTCGACGGTGAGGCGACCGAGATCGCCGAGCGCTGCYCGAGCAGCGGGATCGATGGACGGCGGAACGTCCGTGCCAAGCGAGCCGCAGAGGGTGGCGTGCAGGCGCTCGGCGCGCCTCGGCAGGATATCCCAGGCGATCTTTGCGGCGAATGGCGCGGTCTTCAGCTCGGATTCCATGGCGATGAACGCGGGCGAGGCACGCAGCGCGGCATCGTCGACCGGCAGCACGAGCGAGAAGACCGACGGGTGCCGTCCCATGTCGTAGAAGCGCCCCGGCAGATTTGCGATCACGCCCGGGTGATGCGGGGCAACCAGCGGCAAGTGGGTGAGGCGATACGCGTCGTCGAGCAGCAGCGGCTCCCCGGACGCGAAGGCGGTGCGGCTGCGATCGTAGCCGAGCACTGCGTCGTCGCAGAATGTGACCTCTCGCGCAGGATGGACGCMGCCGCTGTCACACTTCATCTGTGCGTCCATCCCTGCGGAACGGGCTCTCCGCCGTGAGCGCCTCGCAGGCGGCTGCAATATGCTCGCGCTCGGTCCCGAGATAGGCCGAAACTGCGCGGCGCAGACCGGGATCGGCGAGGTGATGGGCCGAGCGCGTGATGACGGGGCGATAGCCGCGCGCGATCTTGTGTTCGCCCTGGGCACCGGCTTCGACGCGGGCGAGCCCATGTGCGATCGCGTAGTCGATCGCCTGGTGGTAGCAGAGCTCGAAATGAAGGAAGGGGTGGTCCTCGATGCAGCCCCAGTTGCGGCCGTAGAGCGTGTTCGCTCCGCGGAAATTGATGGCGCCTGCGATATAGCGCCCAGCGCGGCGGGCCATGACCAGCACGATGCGCTCGCCCAGTGCTTGCCCGACCAGTGAAAAGAAGCGCCGGTTCAGATAGGGCCGGCCCCATTTGCGCGAGCCGGTATCCTGATAGAAGGCGAAGAAATCATCCCAGACCGCCTCGGTCAGGCCGGAGCCGCTGAGAACCTCCACCGTGATGCCGGCCGAAAGCGCCTCACGCCGCTCGCGTTTCAGCGCCTTGCGCTTGCGCGAGGCAAGGGTGGCGAGGAAATCGTCATAGGTCGCGAAACCGTCATTGCCCCAGTGGAACTGGAGATCGTGGCGCTCGAGATAGCCCGCCTCGATCAGTGCACCGAGATCGGGCTCCTGCGTGAAGGTGACGTGGATCGAAGAGGAGCGTGTCTGGTCGCGCAGGGCCTCCAGCCCGGCGATCAGGCCGGCGCGTGCTTCGCCGGTGCGCGGCCCGTCCGCCGCGAGCAGGCGGGGACCCGTTGCGGGGGTGAAAGGCGCGGCGACCTGGAGCTTGGGATAATAATGCCCGCCGGCCCGTTCATAGGCGTCGGCCCAGGCATGATCGAAGACATATTCGCCCTGGCTGTGACCCTTCACGAAACTCGGTGCCGCCGCGAGCAGCCGGTCGTCGCCGTCCTCGACGAGGAGATAGGCGGGAGACCTGCCGGAGCGGCCGCCGATGCAGCCGCTTTCTTCCAGGGCTCTCAAGAAGGCGTGAGAGACGAAGGGGTTATCTGTGTCTCGTTGAGAAAGTGAATCGGTTGCTTCGCAGCTTGATTCAAGTCGTGCAGGCGGAGGCACGCTGGCCGCATGCGGGTTGGCGCAGGCGTCCCAGGCTTCCGCCGGCACGGATTTCAACGAGGTCGCGACCCGGACCCGCAGGTCGTTGCGGTCGCGACCTGCACTCAAGGGCGGAACCCTTCGAAGACCATCTGGTCGGCGTGAACGCGGGCTGTTTCCCGATCCTCGGGGGTGCGCACCGTCCAGCTCATCAGCGGAAGGCCAAGTGCCTTGTTGCAGAGGAACGGGGCGGCACTTGGCAGATCCGCGACCTTCCAGGACAGGAAATCGGGGCGGCTTTCCTCGAAATGCAGCAGGTTCGCGAGCGCGTGCTTCTGGCGCGCGTCGAGCCGGTCATAGTCGGAGTAGGCATATTCGTTCATGGCCACGATGCCGCGCGGGATCGCCGGAGCGAGCTCGCGCAGGGCAGTGACGATCGCCGGATCGAAGGACTTGAAGACGATCGGCTGACCGGAGCGCCTGGCGACGATTTCGGCAGCGCGTCGCGTCAGCGCGAGATCGCCGTCGAAGCGGCTCTTGACCTCGATCACCAGGGGCACGCGGCCGGCGATCCGATCAAGAAACGCGTCGAGGGTCGGAATCCTGTCGCTGCTGCCCTTCAGTGAAATCGCGGCAAGCGCATCCGCCGTCCTGGCATTGACATTGCCGGTCTCAGCCGTCAGCCGATCGAGCACGAAATCGTGAAACACCATGGCTTCGCCATCGGCGCTGAGCTGGATGTCGCATTCGATGCCGAAGGTGCCGGCAATGGCGGCGTCTGCCGCCGAGATGCTGTTCTCGATCAGGCCGGCGGCGAGGTCATGCAGGCCGCGATGCGCGATCGGCCGCGCGACCAGCCAGTCGAGGGAAGGACGCGCGCTCATCAGGCGATCTCGAACATCGCCTCGACCTCGACAGCGGCATCTGCCGGCAGTTCGGCGACGCCGACGGTCGAGCGGGCATGGCGGCCGCGATCGCCGAGAACCTGGACCATCAGATCGGACGCGCCGTTCATGATCGCGGGAAGCGCCGAGAAATGCGGGGTCGCGTTGATGAATCCGCCAAGCCGGACGCAGCGTCTGATGCGCTCGAGATCGCCGCCAAGCGCGGCTTTGGCCTGCGCCAGCACGTTGATCGCGCAGAGGCGCGCGGCCTCGAGCCCGGCTTCGTTGAAGATCTCGGCGCCGAGCTTGCCCTTGTGCTTGTCGGAGAGCTTGCCGTCGAGGCCAAAGCAGATCTGTCCGGAGATCACCAGCAGGTTGCCGGTGATGACATAGGGCACATAGTTCGCCACAGGCGCGGCGGGAGCGGGCAGGGTGATGCCCAGTGCAGCGAGGTTGGCTTCGATTTCGCTCATCGGGTCAGGCTCCTGGCGCTCGGTCGAGTCGGATCATCTGCGCGGTAGCCCGCCCGGGCTTCGGCCCAGAGCTGCGGCGACGCAGGATTCCTACATGGCCGATGGCCGGGTAAGCCGCAAGCGCGGGACCTGCCAAGCGGGGTTGTGCCATGGGCGTGGCTCGCCGCGAGGCGCGCCTTGTTTGCGCCATTGCCGCATTGCACTAGACTCATCGATCAGGTGCAGCAAGGCGGCGGGCAAATGAACAGAATCGGTTTCGGTCTCCTGGGCTCAGCGGGCGCTGCGACGCTGCTGCTGATGGCATTGCCAACGGCCGCTCCGGCGCAGGCCAAACCAGGGGATCGCGTCGTCCTGGTGCCGCACCGCGCAGTCTATGATCTCGTGCTCGACGATGGGAAACCGGCCAAGAACATCGAGGCGGCCCGCGGGCGCATCGCCTTCGACTTCACCGGCGATGCCTGCGAGGGTTATGCACTCTCCTTCCGGCAGGTGACCCAGCTCACCAGTGAGGGCGGGCCGCGCACGATCGATGCCCGGACGACGAGCTTCGAAGCAGGGGACGGCCAGAGCTACCGCTTCAAGACCGAGAGTTCCGCAAGTGGCGCGCCGACCGAAGTCGTCGACGGCACTGCGAAGAAGTCGGGAGCCGACGGCTATGAGGTCAAGCTGACCGCTCCCAAGGCGGAGACGCATCGTGAGGCCGGCGACGCGTTGTTCCCCAATGCGCAGATGAAAGCGCTGATCCTGGCGGCGCGAGCGGGCCGGAACACCTTTAGCGTGCGGCTCTATGACGRCGCCAATAGCGGCAAAGAGGTCTATGACACGCTCTCCGTCATCGGCAAGCACATCGAAAYGCCGCCGAGCGAGGCGCCCTTGAGGCGCCCGGAATTCGAGAAACTGACACGCTGGCCGGTCACCGTATCCTATTACAAGGTCGGTTCAGGCGAGGTCACGCCGGCCTATTCGATCTCGTTCGAACTGTATGAGAATGGTGTCACCGGCGCGGTCCGGATGGACTATGGCAGTTTCGCGTTGCGCGGCACGCTCACGCGTCTGGATCTTCTGCCTCATCAGGATTGCGCGAAGTAGACTTGGTCCCCGATGGCGGTCGGTCCGGGCTGCGCAGGCTCAGGCCTTTTCCGATCGCATCATCGCCGAAGCGGGCGCGGAGCTTGTCGAGCGCGCCCTCCATGGCCTTGAGACGCGGCGTGGCAACGTCGGCGAGGTCGCCATGGTCGGCCTCCTCGGGGCCGGTGAGATCGCTCGCGCCGATGCCGATCAGCCGGTAGCGCTGCCCGGTGCATTCGCGTTTCAGCAGTTCGCGTCCAGCCGCAAAGAGGCGCCCGGCGAGCTGCGTTGGTTCGGGCAGGCGGCTCGCGCGCGTGATCGAATGAAACTCTGCCGTCTTCAGCTTCAAGGTGACGGTTCGCCCGGCAAGCTCCTGGGCCTTGAGGCGCTTCGAGGTCTTTTCGCACAGGCGCCAGAGAATCGGTTCCAGCTCGTCGAACCGGGAGAGGTCGACATCAAGCGTAGTTTCGCTGGAGACGCTCTTGGTCTCGTGATCCGGCGTCACCTTGCGGGCGTCGATGCCATTGGCGAGGTTCTTCAGCCGCGGTCCGTCCTTGCCGGCGAGCCGGAACAGCGCCTCGGTCGGCGCGTCCCGCAAATCGCCGATCAGACGAAAGCCGGATTCGGCCAGCTTGGCTGCGCTTGCCTTGCCGATGCCCGGGATCAGGCTGACGGGTTTGTCCGCGAGAAAGGCGACGGCTTCACCGCGGCCGATGATGGAAAAGCCGCGCGGCTTGTCGAGGTCGGAGGCGACTTTGGCCAGGAACTTGGCGTAGGACAGGCCGACGGAAATGGTGATGCCGATCTCGTTTTCGATCCGCCTGGCGAAGCGCGCCAGCGTGATGGCCGGGCTGGCGTGATGCAGCCGCTCGGTGCCCGAGAGATCAAGGAAGGCCTCGTCGATCGATAGCGGTTCGACCAGAGGGGTCAGTTCCCGCATCAGCTGCCTGACCTCGCGCCCGACAGCGACATATTTCGCCATGTTGGGCTTCACCACGACTGCTTCCGGGCAGGCCTTCAAGGCCTGGAACATCGGCATGGCGGAACGCACACCGTATGTGCGGGCAATATAGCAGGCCGTCGAGACGACGCCGCGCTTGCGGCCGCCGATGATCACCGGCTTGTCGAGCAGGGACGGATCGTCCCGCTTCTCGACCGCGGCGTAGAAGGCGTCACAGTCGATATGAGCGAGGCTCAGGCTGTCCCGTTCGGGGTGGCAGATCAGGCGCGGCGAGCCGCAGGCGCGACAGCGGCGTGAGGCTCCCGCCGCGCCGTCATTGTCAGTGAGGCAATCGCGGCAGAACGCAGGCGCCTGGCGCGGCCGGTCATGCTCTTCTGTCAAGCATCGTCACCATGGTGCGGGCCAGCGAGGGTTTCCCGCGCCTGCCCAATGATTTCCGGATTCAGGCTTAAATTTCCGACAAATTCGAGCAGGAGCGATTCGTTGCCGAGAAGGTGATCGAGCACCGCGACCAGGAAGCCGGGCTCGCCGGCTGCTGCACGCAATGTCTCCGGCCCAAGCCCCGTTGCGGCCAGAAATGGCTCGATTCGCGCGGAATCGGCAGCGAGGAAGCCCAATGCGCGCAAGGCAAGGGTTTCAGCATCGGGTGAAGCGATCGAGCGTGGCATGGTCGGTTGTCGGGTCCAGGATCAGGTTTGCGTTTCGTCAACGGCTGGCGTGCTAGGATGATCATCGAACGGAGCTGTCGGCTTGGAAAGCCTGGAATAGACCGACGCCTTCCGAGGCGAAACAGGGGAACGGCATGACGAAGACGGTCCTGATCGTCGAGGACAACGAGCTCAACATGAAGCTCTTCAACGATCTTCTCGAGGCGCATGGCTATGCGACGCTGAAGACGGCCGATGGCATAGAGGCTATCGAGCTGGCGCGCGCCCATCATCCCGATCTGATCCTGATGGATATCCAGCTTCCCGAAGTCTCGGGTCTGGAGGTCACGAAGTGGATCAAGGAAGACGACACGCTCAAATCCATTCCCGTGATCGCGGTGACCGCCTTCGCAATGAAGGGAGATGAGGAGCGGATCCGGGAGGGCGGCTGCGAGGCCTATCTCTCGAAGCCGATCTCGGTTGCCAAGTTCCTGGAAACGGTACGCGCCTATGCCGGCGCGGCCTGAGCGGCGGGAGCGGCTCCATGTCTGCGCGTGTCCTGGTCGTCGATGACATCCTCACAAATGTGAAGCTGCTCGAGGCCAAGCTGTCGGCGGAATATTTTGACGTGACGACGGCCCTCAACGGGGTCGACGCCCTGGCGATCTGCGAGCGCGGCGAGGCTGATATCGTGCTGCTCGACGTCATGATGCCGGGCTTGAACGGGTTCGAGGCCTGCCGGCGGCTGAAGAACAGCCCGACCACGGCCCATATCCCCGTCGTGATGGTGACCGCACTCGATCAGCCGAGCGATCGGCTGAAAGGGCTCGATGCCGGAGCCGATGATTTTCTGACCAAGCCGATCGACGATGCCGCCCTCTTCGCCCGGGTGCGCAGCCTCGTGCGGCTGAAGTCGGTCACCGACGAATTGCGCCACCGGGCAATCGCATCGCGGCGTCTCGGTATCGCCGACCCGCTGGCTGCAGCGGCGTCCGAGACCGGGCTGAACGGCCGCGTCCTGCTGATCGAAGATCGTCCCACGGCTTCCGAGCGGCTCTCCAGCGCGCTGTCGACGTTTCACAGCGTCGAGGTCGAGGCAGACCCGAACCTGGCTCTCGCCAAGGCGGCCGAGGGCGATTTCGAAGCCATCCTCGTCAGTCTCGACCTGCAGAACCATGACGGCCTCAGGCTGTGCAGCCAGCTGCGCTCATTGGAGCGGACCCGCAACGTCTCGGTGCTGCTGCTCGGCGAGGCCGAGGACCGCGCTCGCATCCTGCGCGGGCTGGAGATCGGTGCACATGATTTCCTGATGCGTCCGGTCGACCGTAACGAGCTGTTGGCGCGGGTGCGCACGCAGATTCGTCGCAAGCGCTTCACCGAGCGCCTGCGCGACAGTGTCCAGTCCTCCATGGAAATGGCGGTGATGGATCAGCTCACCGGGCTGCATAATCGGCGCTATCTCGAYAGCCGCCTCAGCACCCTTTTCGACGAATCGGCACTCAGAGCCCGGTCGCTTGCCATGCTCGTCCTCGATGTCGACCGCTTCAAGGTCGTCAACGACAGTTGGGGGCATGACGCCGGCGACGAGGTGCTGCGCGAGTTCGCGGACCGGGTGCGCGCCTGCACGCGCGGCATCGATCTCGTCGCCCGCCTGGGGGGCGAGGAGGTCGTCGTCGTACTGCCGGATACGACATTGGATGCGGCCTTCGCCGTGGCCGAGCGAATCCGGGAGAAGGTCGAGGTCGAGCCCTTCACCATCCAGCGCAACTCACGGACGATCGGCGTCACCGTTTCAATCGGCGTCGCCAGCCGGCGCGCCGGCGATCTCTCGCCGGCCGAGATGATGAAGCGGGCGGATGATGCGCTTTACCGCGCCAAGGAAAGCGGCCGGAACCGCGTGATCGTCGCCAGTGCGGCGTAAACCAACCCTGTAAACCTTTCCAGGTAGGGTTAACCATCGATGAAGATTCGAGAATCGATCTGATTCAATTGCAATCGAAAGGCGGGTGCGTAGGGTCATTTCCAACGCAGCCCGCCTTGGGCTGCCCGATATGCCCCTCGGGAGCTCAGGTCCGCCGCATCTCCTGGGAATCCGATGGGCTCGGTCGGTCGGCCGCGGGACATCTGGCCTCATCAGAACCGCAGCCGGCCGGCCACCACTCCCCCCAGTCGCGCGATCAGAGATAGTGCGACAGCCCGGCCGCGACGGCGTAGCCGAACAGGCCGAAAGCCGCGAGCAGGCCAAGCAGCATCAGCCCAGCCTTGATTCTGCTCGACGCGAAGCGCGAGGAATCGAGTTCGACGATCAGCTTCAGGAATTCACGCACCGCTCCGTGCGGCCTGGCGGGACGTGCCGCCTTCTTGTCACCGCTGCTCACACGAAACTCCGCATCGCGACTGGAGATTGTCCGCGTCGAAAATGGGGGGAGCGGAGCCATTCGGCAAGCCCCGAAGGTCGGCGGAAGACTTGGGCGCGGGGCGGCCCGAGCCGCAATTCCTGCCAGTGAAGCTCGCTGGAATGTGTTTATGCTGCGATGCAGCATGCGCATCCCCGTCCGCGCCAGTTCGTGATAGTCTCTTGGAGATTCGACTCCGGTGGGACCCGGGGCAGAAGAGGCTGGCCTGAGATCCTCAAACGGGGAGCGACCCATGCGTATTCTCGCATTGGCGCTCTGCCTCGCGGCGTTTCTGCCGGGCGGAGGGCTTGTCCATGCACATAGCTGGTATCCATACGATTGTTGCAGCGACCAAGACTGCTGGCCCATGGGCCAGGATGTCGACGCGCGCGAGCCGGATCCCCGGATCGTGCCCGGCGGCTACCTGACCTATGACGGCTATTTCATCCCTGAGGGGGCGACGCGTGCGTCCCAGGATGGCCGCTTTCATATTTGCCGGCGGGGTGGAACCCTGACCGGTAGCGTGATTGCTCCGTCGCAGAAGCCGTTCTGCCTGTTCGTGCCCAGACAGGTGTTCTGAACAGGACCGAATCGTAGGCAAAAAAGAACCGCCCGGATCACGGGCGGTTCCTTGAACTTTGGTTATGCCGAAAAGGCGACCAGGATCACTTGATCTTGGTTTCCTTGAACTCGACGTGCTTGCGCGCGACCGGGTCGTACTTCTTCTTCGACATCTTTTCGGTCATCGTGCGGGAGTTCTTCTTCGTCACGTAGAAGAAGCCGGTATCCGCCGTCGACAGCAGCTTGATCTTGATGGTCACGGCCTTGGCCATGGGTTCCGTCCTCGAGCCTGGCGGGCCGCGGTCTGGCCCTCATAAAACAAAATGGCCGGGGGAACCCGGCAAACCGTTCCCGGGGAGATGCCGCAAGCCAGTGGCGAAGTCAAGAAAGAATGCCCGGACGGAGCGAACAGTTTGCCTCAGGGGCAACCTGTCAGAGTTCCTCGCGCACGAAATTCAGGTTTTTCTCCCAGAAATAGGGCACCGGGAGATACGGGCTGAAGCCGGCTGCTATCCTGGCCTCGACTTCCTTGATGATGACCTGGGTAATCGTCGGCAGGTCGAGCTGCCTCGCTTCATCAAAATTGACCCAGACCAGTTCGATCAGCTCGGAATCAGGGCCGGTGACGCCCTCGACGCTGCCGCCGAGCGCATCGTAGTCGACGACGAAGAAACGCGTGTCGAAGCGCTTCGGGCGCCGCGGCGGTGTGACGGCACGCGCGACGAAGGTTACGGCGCTGAGATCGGGATAGACGCCATGGCTGGCGAATTCGGTCCAGGTGCCTTCCGGGGGATTCTCGGGCACTCCGAACTCATCCGAGCCGAAGAGCAGGCCGGTCTCCTCAAAGGTCTCGCGGATGGCGGCCATGGCCAGCGCTCGGGCCTTGTTCGGGCTGGGGCGCACCGTGCGCTTGGCCAACCGGTCCTCGCAGATCTGCGGAATCGCGCCGGTTGCTGCCATGCGCCGATCGCCGGCGTCGACGCGTCCGCCCGGGAAGACGAATTTGCCAGGCATGAACTTGTGTCCGAGGTGGCGTTTGCCCATCAGCACCCGGGGGGCTGCGCCGCTCCGATCGAGGATCAACATCGTCGCAGCGTCATGCGGCCGGGTGTTGGTCGCGGTCCGGCTGCGCTCTGCCTGAGTCAGGATGACGGCGTTGTCGTTCATTGCCGGGATGCCATGGATGTGCCGGGCTGGCGCTCGGGCAGGGGAGGTGCGTTGTCGAAGCCATGCATGCGCATGGCCCATTGCAGGCCGATGACCCCGCCCTTGACCGGTTGCATCAGCACGAGCGACAGGAACAGTGTCAGCGGCAGCCAGACCGCCATATGCAACCACATCGGCCATTCCGCATATTTCTCGACCAGCACCAGGCCGCCGACGATGACGTGGCCGACAATGGTGATGACGATATAGGGCGGCAGATCATCGGCACGCTGGTGGTGCAGCGCCTCGCCACATGCCTCGCAGCGGTCGACGGACTTCAGGAAGCCCCGGAACAGCCGGCCTTCGCCGCAATGGGGGCAGCGGCACATCAGGCCGAGGCGGATCGCCAAACGCCAGTCGCGCTCGACCGGCTGGTCGATGGAACTGTGAACCTGAACCGACATCATCGCCTCTTGCCCGGCTTCGCCTTGCCGAAGGGGGGCTTGCCCTTGGCTCGGCCGGACAATGGTCGCCTCGGGCCGCTTTTGCCAGAGTGGCCCGATGTCACACGCCGACCCTCGGAGAGCAATTCGAAGCGCAGCGCGCCGGCGACGGGGGCGGCTTCGACGAGKCGGACATGGACACGATCGCCGAGGCGCCAGCTCTCGCCTGTGCGCTCACCTGTCAGAGCATGCGCCGCTTCGTCGTAGCGATAATAGTCGCCGCCCAGCGTCGAGGCCGGGATGAAACCGTCTGCTCCGGTGCCGTCGAGCTTCACGAACAGGCCGGCCCGGTTCACGCCGCCGATGCGTCCGTCGAAGCTCGAGCCGATCTGGTCCGCAAGGAAATGGGCGATCAACCTGTCGGTGGTCTCGCGTTCGGCCGCCATGGCGCGGCGCTCGGCGGCCGAGATCCGGGTCGCGGTCTCGCGGAGTTCGGCGAGCGTGGTCGCTTTGGGCATTCCGTCATCGCCGAGTTTCAAGGCGGAGATCAGGCCACGATGCACGATGAGGTCGGCATAGCGCCGGATCGGCGAGGTGAAATGGGCATATCGGCGCAGGTTGAGCCCGAAATGTCCGTAATTCTCGGCGACATATTCGGCCTGTGCCTGGGTGCGCAGGATCACCTCGTTCAGGAAGAGCTCGTTCTCCGAGCCCTTGATCATGGCGAGGATGCGGTTGAACAGCACGGGGCGCAGTGCGCCATCCTTCGGCAGCTTGATGCCGACCGAGGCCAGCACTTCGCCGAGTGCCCGCATCTTCTCGAGCGACGGCTCGTCATGGCAGCGATAGATCAGCAGGCTGCCAGCCTTCTCCAATGTCTCGGCGGCGGCGACATTGGCGAGGATCATGAACTCCTCGATCAGCCGGTGCGCGGCCAGCCGCTCGGGCGCGATGACACGGTCGACGGAGCCGTCGGGCTTGAGGATCAGCTTGCGCTCGGGCAGATCGAGGTCGAGCGGCTGGCGTTGATCGCGGGCGCGGGAGGCGACGCCATAGGCCGCCCAGAGCGGCATCAGGACGCTTTCGCGGATCGGGCCGGTCAGGTCGTCCGGCTTGCCGTCGATGGCGGCCTGAACCTGCTGATACGAGAGCTTCGCCGCCGAGCGCATCATGATGCGGTGGAAGCTATGGCTCTTCTTCGAGCCGTCGGCCTTCAGGATGAGGCGGACGGCGAGTGCCGGCCTGTCCTCGCCGCCGCGCAGCGAGCAGAGATCGTTGGAGATGCGCTCGGGCAGCATCGGCACGACGCGGTCGGGGAAATAAACCGAGTTGCCCCGCTCCAGCGCCTCGCGGTCGAGCGCGGAGCCCGGGCGGACGTAAGATGCGACATCGGCAATCGCGACCGTGACGACATACCCGCCTTCATTGGCCGGGTCGGTGTCGGGCGCAGCATGGACTGCGTCGTCATGGTCCTTGGCGTCGGCGGGATCGATGGTGATCAGCGGCAGGGCGCGCCAATCCTCGCGGCCCGCTGTGCTGGCGTGCGGGGCGGCTTCTGCCTCCGCCAATGTCGCAGGGGAGAACTCGTTGGGAATGCCGTGGGTATGGATTGCGATCAGGCTGACGGCGCGCTCGGATTTCAGCGAGCCCAGCCGTTCGCGCACCCGCGCTTCCGGCGGGCCGAAGCGGCCTTCGCGCCGCAGCGAAACCGAGACAAGGTCCCCGTCCTGAGCATCGCCGGTCTGCCCTTTGGGGATCAGCGCCTCGCGGCCCTGGGCCTTCTTGTCGACCGGGATCAGCCGGCCCGAGCCGTCGGGCAGGGCGCGGAAGATGCCGAGCACCTGCGCCTTGCCCTTGCCCATGATCTTGAGCACGCGGCCGGAATAGGCGAAGCCGTCCATGCCCCGGAGGCGGGTGAGCTTGAGCAGAACCTGATCGCCGACCCCGGCAGCGGCGGAGGCGAGCTTGCGCGAGCGGATTTCGCGCGGGCGTTCCACCAGGATCCTGGGCGGAGCGCCTTCATCGGCCTCGTTCCATTCGAGCGGGGCGGCAACAAGGTCGCCGTCACGATCCCGGGCCTTGATCTCGCATAGCAGTACGGGGGGCAGGGCGCCGCGCGGATGAACCGGCCTGTCCTTGCCGTCGCCGCCGAGTTCGCCTTCCTCGGCGAGATCCTTGAGCATGCGCTTCAGCCAGATCTTGCCTCCGCCCGAAAGGCCAAAAGCCTTGGCGATCTCGCGGCGGCCGACTTCGCGGCCGGCAAGGCGCTCGCTCTCGATGAAGTCGAGAATCGCCTCGCGGCTCGGTTCAGGCGCGAGCGATGACACGGGCTAAACTCGTCTGATGGGAATGAGAATGAAGAAACACGTGGCCTCTGTGCCACGTCCGGAGCTGCTGCGCCAGAACCGGGACTGCAGGGCTGCTCCCGGAAACGAGAAGGGCCGCCCTTTCGGGCAGCCCTTCCATTGTCGAACCGCGGCCCGGCGAACCGGACCTGAAGGTGCGAAAACTCACGCGGAACAAGACTCCCACAGGGAATGAGTCCAGGTCCGCCCGCTTTGCACCAGCGGTTGATGACAATGAGACACTGGATCACCTCCTTTCAGTTGTTACCGACAAGAGAGAGGCTAAGGCGATTCTCCTTACTTCGTAAATGCTAAAATTTACGCTGTCCCCTTCGTCGAAACCACTGCGTTTCCGGGCTCGACTGTGCGGGCGTGCGGGCTGCAAAAAGGGCAGGCACGGTTTCTGTCTAAAAAATGAGCAGTCCCTTCGCGATTGCAGCATCGTTGCGTGCAGCGCGAGATGATTGGCAGAAATTGTCTTCGATTTCGTCCTGATGACACGGATTTGCGTGCTTGCCCCGGTTGGCACGTCGCTTGCGAACCTTCCTGAACAGGCCGGCAAGGCCAGTCAGCGCTCGAGGGGAGCGCGCCAACAAAAGTGTTCGGGAGATCAGGCCGTGAATACTACTCGTCGCGTCGTATTGGGCGCCGCACTGGCGGGCGCAACATTCCTGGGGTCGTTCCTGCCGGTCGCCGCGCAGGAGACCATCAAGGTCGGCATCCTCCACTCTCTCTCGGGCACGATGGCGATCTCCGAGACGACGTTGAAGGACGTCATGCTCATGCTCATCGAGGAGCAGAACAAGAAGGGCGGCGTGCTCGGCAAGAAGCTCGAGGCCGTCGTGGTCGACCCGGCCTCGAACTGGCCGCTCTTCGCCGAGAAGGCGCGCGAGCTGATCAACAAGGACAAGGTCGCCGCCGTTTTCGGCTGCTGGACCTCGGTRTCGCGCAAATCGGTTCTGCCCGTCTTCAAGGAGCTGAACTCGATCCTGTTCTATCCCGTGCAGTACGAGGGCGAGGAGAGTGAGCGCAACGTGTTCTACACTGGCGCCGCGCCGAACCAGCAGGCGATCCCGGCCGTCGATTACCTTGCCAAGGAAGAGAAGGTCGAGCGCTGGGTGCTCGCCGGCACCGACTACGTCTATCCGCGCACGACCAACAAGATCCTCGAGGCCTATCTGAAGTCCAAGGGCGTCAAGGCCGAGGACATCATGATCAACTACACACCGTTCGGCCACGCCGACTGGCAGACGATCGTGTCGGACATCAAGAAATTCGGCTCGGCCGGCAAGAAGACCGCGGTGRTCTCSACCATCAACGGCGACKCCRACGTGCCCTTCTACAAGGAACTSGGCAACCAGGGCATCAAGGCGACCGACATTCCCGTCGTAGCCTTCTCGGTCGGCGAAGAAGAGCTTGCAGGCATCGACACCAAGCCGCTGGTCGGCCATCTCGCCGCCTGGAATTACTTCCAGTCGGTGAAGACCCCGGAGAATGACGCCTTCATCAAGCAGTGGAAGGCCTTCAAGAAGAACGACAAGGCGGTCACCAACGATCCGATGGAAGCCCATGTCATCGGCTTCGCCATGTGGGTGAAGGCGGTCGAGAAGGCCAAGTCGACCGATCCGGACAAGGTCATCGATGCACTGCCCGGCATCGAGGCGCCGAACCTGACCGGCGGCGTCTCGACGATGCTTCCCAACCATCACATCACCAAGCCGGTCCTGATCGGCGAGATCAAGGCCGATGGCCAATTCGACGTCGTCTCGAAGACAGGCCTCGTGCCCGGCGACGCCTGGTCGAAGGAACTCGATGGCTCCAAGGATCTGGTCGGCGACTGGGTTGAGAAGAAATGCGGCAATTTCAACGTCAAGACCAGCAAGTGCGGCGGCGCGTGAGGTCATGAGGGGGAGGGGCGGCACGGGCGAATAACGCCCGGCCGCCCCTCATTTTCTGCCGCGACCTGCGGCGGCTCTCGCAAGCAAGGCAGCGCGCATCCCCGAGGTTCCGTCTGCGCGGTTCCCGGGATGAGAGCTGAGGTCCCGATCTGAGCGCGTCATGAAGAGCGAGCCGATGCTTCTCCTGTCCAGATTGCTGCGCATGATCGTGGTCGCGACGGCTCTCCTGCTCGCGCCGGGCGCAGCCTTCGCCCAGGGCGCCGACGAGGCCTTTACCCGGCTGGGGGCGGACAGCTTCTCCGACACGGCGCGGGCGGTCGAGATCCTGGTTCAGACCGCTCATCCGAACGCGGCCGTGATCATCGAGGCGCTCGCCGAGGGGCGGCTGCTCGCGGGCGGCGGGGCGGTCGCGATCAGGACCGGGACAGGCGGTTTCAGCGATGCGCGGACCGGCCAGCCGCTCCCTGCCGAGCCGGCAGGTGTCAGCGCTGTCAGGCTCAACAACAATGTCAGGCGCGTGATTCAGGCGGCGCTGGGTGGGCTCGGCCTGCTCAATCCCGATCCGGCCCGGCGCGCCGCCGCCGCCGAGGCGGTCTTCAAATCGCGCGACGCCTCGGTGCTGCCGGTCCTGGAGGGCGCCATCGCCAAGGAGACCGACAATCGGGCGAGGATCGCGCTGCGCCAGGCGCAGGYGGCGATCCTGATCAGCAAGGCCGACGCACAGCCCTTCGACCGGCTCGGCGCGATCGATGTGTTGCGCGAGCGTGGCGACCAGGATGCATTGGCGACCTTGCGCTCCCTGCCGGGCGACGTTCCGCAGTCGCTGAAGGAGGCGCAGGTGCGGGCGATCTCCGAGATCGAGGGCAAGCTCGCCCTATGGCGCGCGGCGCAGAATCTCTGGTACGGGCTTTCGCTCGGCTCTGTCCTGCTGCTCGCCGCGATCGGGCTTGCCATCACCTTCGGCGTGATGGGCGTGATCAACATGGCCCATGGCGAGATGGTGATGCTCGGCGCCTATACCACCTTCGTGGTCCAGGAGGTGATCCGCGCCCGCGTTCCAGGCCTGTTCGACTATTCGCTCGCCATTGCGCTACCGGCGGCCTTTCTCGTCGCGGGGCTGGTCGGTGTCGCGATCGAGCGCGGCGTCATCCGCTTCCTCTACGGACGGCCGCTGGAGACGCTGCTCGCGACCTGGGGCATCAGCCTGATCCTGCAGCAGGCGGTCCGCACCGCCTTCGGTCCGACCAATCGCGAGGTCGGGGCACCGGCCTTCATGGCGGGGGTCTTCGAGATAGGCGGGCTTGCGATCACCTGGAACCGGCTTTGGATCATCGTCTTCGCCGGGCTCGTCTTCGCCGCCCTGCTGGCCATCCTGAAGCTCACGCCGATGGGGTTGCAGATGCGCGCAGTGACGCAGAACAGGCGGATGGCGGCGGCCATGGGGATTCGCACCGGCCGGATCGATGCGCTGACCTTTGGGCTCGGCTCCGGCGTGGCGGGGCTGGCCGGCGTTGCGCTGTCGCAGATCGACAATGTCAGCCCCAATCTCGGCCAAGGCTATATCATCGACTCCTTCATGGTCGTCGTCTTCGGCGGCGTCGGCAATCTCTGGGGCACGCTCGTCGCCGCGATGACGCTCGGCGTCGCAAACAAACTGCTCGAACCCTATGCCGGCGCGGTGCTCGGCAAGATCGCACTGCTCGTCTTCATCATCCTGTTCATCCAGAAGCGCCCGCGCGGCCTGTTTGCGCTGAAGGGCCGGGCGGTGGAGGCATGATCACCCGCTTTCTCATCCAGGGGCTCGACAAGCGCGGCCTCATCTTCCTCGGACTTCTGGTCGCACTGGCGGTGCTGGTCCCGCTCGCCAATCTGCTGCTGCCGGAGAACTCGGTCCTTCATGTCCCGACCTCGACCATGTCGCTCTGGGGCAAATACCTCTGCTATGCGCTGCTCGCGATCTCGCTCGACCTCGTCTGGGGGTATTGCGGCATTCTCTCGCTTGGCCACGGCGCCTTCTTCGCGCTCGGCGGCTATGCGATGGGCATGTATCTGATGCGCCAGATCGGCTCGCGCGGCGTCTATGGCAATCCGATCCTGCCCGACTTCATGGTTTTCCTGAACTGGCACGAACTGCCCTGGTACTGGTACGGCTTCTCCTCCTTCCCCTTCGCCATGCTGATGGTGCTGGTGGTGCCGGGGCTGCTCGCCTTCGTCTTCGGCTGGTTCGCCTTCCGGTCCCGCGTCACCGGCGTCTATCTCTCGATCATCACCCAGGCGCTGACCTATGCGCTGCTGCTGGCCTTCTTTCGCAACGACATGGGCTTTGGCGGCAATAACGGGCTGACCGACTTCAAGGACATCCTGGGCTTCAACGTGCAGGCGCAGGCGACGCGCGCGGCGCTGTTTGCGATGACCTGCGTGATGCTGATCGCCGGCTTCCTGATCGCCCGCGGCATTGTCGATTCCAAGCTCGGAAAGGTCGTCATCGCGATCCGCGACGCCGAATCGCGCACGCGCTTCCTCGGCTACCGGGTCGACCGTTTCAAGCTCTTCGTCTTCACCGTCTCGGCCTGCATGGCTGGCGTCGCAGGCGCGCTCTACGTGCCGCAGGTCGGCATCATCAACCCCAGCGAATTTGCTCCGGCCAACTCGATCGAGACCGTGATCTGGGTCGCGGTTGGCGGGCGCGGCACATTGGTCGGCGCGGCGCTGGGCGCGGTCGTGGTGAACTACGCCAAGACGGTCTTCACCTCCGGCTTCATGGCGCCCTACTGGCTCTTCGCGCTCGGAGCCCTCTTCGTCTTCGTCACCCTGTTCATGCCCAAGGGCATTCTCGGCACGGCGCAGGACTGGTGGGGGAGGCGGCGCAAGCGCGAGCCAGCCGCCCCGCTGGCCGAACCGGTCCCGGCGGAGTGACGCGCATGATCCCGGCCCATGCAGCGCTCACCTCCTCACTGCTCTATCTCGATGGCGTCAGTGTCTCCTTCGACGGCTTCAAGGCGATCCGCGGGCTTTCGCTGGTGATCGCGCCGGGCGAGATGCGGGCCATCATCGGGCCCAACGGCGCCGGCAAGACGACGATGATGGATATCATCACCGGCAAGACCAGGCCGGACGAGGGGACGGTGATGTTTGGCGGCTCGGTCGACCTGACCAGGCTCGACGAGGCCGCAATCGCCAATCTCGGCATCGGCCGCAAGTTCCAGAAGCCGACCGTGTTCGACTTCCACAGCATCGAGGACAACATCCTGCTGGCGCTGAAGTCGCAACGCACGGTGGCCAGAACCCTGTTCTGGAAGACGGCGGCAACCGACCAGAAGCGCATCGACAATATTCTCGGCATCATCAAATTGGGGGATGCGCGCAGCCGTCTCGCCGGTTCACTCTCGCATGGGCAAAAGCAGTGGCTCGAGATCGGCATGCTCCTGGCTCAGGACCCGAAGCTGTTGCTCGTCGACGAGCCGGCCGCCGGTATGACCGATGGCGAGACGGCCGAAACGGCGGTGCTGCTCAAGGAGATCGCCAGGGACCATTCGGTGATCGTGGTCGAGCATGACATGGGGTTCATCCGCGAACTCGGCGTCAAGGTCACTGTGCTGCACGAAGGTGCGGTGCTGGCCGAAGGGCCGCTCGATCAGGTCAGCGCCAATGAGCGCGTCGTCGAAGTTTATCTGGGGCGGTGAGCATGATCGGGAAATATAGGAACCGGTTGATCGATCGGGCGAAGCGGCTGGACATCGGACGATGCTGAACGTCGAAGCCATCGACTTGCATTACGGGGCGGCGCAGGCCCTGCGCCGGGTTTCGATTGCCGCCGAACCCGGCAAGGTCACCTGCGTCATGGGCCGCAACGGCGTCGGCAAGACCTCGTTGATGCGCGCCATCGTCGGCCAGCAGCCGATCAGCGGCGGGCGCATCAGCTTTGCGGGCGAGGACATCTCGAGCTTGCGCAGCGAGGATCGGGCGCGGGCCGGCATCGGCTTCGTGCCCCAGGGGCGCGAGATCTTTCCGCTGCTGAGCGTCAAGGAAAACCTAGAAACCGGGTTCGCGCCGCTGCCACGCCGCAGCCGCTTCATCCCGGATGACCTGTTCGACCTATTCCCCGTGCTCAAGTCCATGCTGGGCCGACGCGGCGGAGACCTCTCGGGAGGCCAGCAACAGCAACTCGCCATCGCGCGGGCGCTGGTCACCCGACCCAAATTGCTGGTGCTCGACGAACCAACCGAGGGCATCCAGCCCTCGATCATCAAGGATATCGGCCGCGCCATCGACTACCTGCGCCAGCGCGGCGATATGGCGATCGTGCTGGTCGAGCAATATTTCGACTTCGCGCGCGAACTCGCCGACACGATGTTCGTGATGGATCGTGGCGAGATCGTGCTGTCGGGTGCGATGGGCGAGCTCGACGGAGCACAGGTTCAGAGATTGATTCAGGTGTGAAGGGTCAAGCCCTTGACGATCTTGTCGATTTCCTTGCGTTCGGCGTGGAGCGCCAGCCCGACGAGATCAAGCGCTTCGGTCGGCAGGGCGGCGACGGCGGCCCGGTTTTCGCTGTCGTTGCCGGTCGTGAACAGCTCGCTAGTATAGAGATGCGGGCGCACGCCACGGGCGCGGGCGCGCTCCAGAAGCTGCTTCAACTGCTCGCCTGCCGCCGCAAAGATCAGGACGGGCTGGCGGATCAGAGGGCCGTAGAAACGGCCGGAGCCGTCGCGATAGGCTTCGCCCGCGAGTTCGGGCGAAGCGCCGACCAGCCCTCCGGCCAGGAAGCTCGCAACATTGAGTTTTTGCCAGGGGGCGAGATTCTCGCGTACCACGATGGCGATCTTGGTATCGTAACGCATGACCCAATCGCTAACCGAAGCCGGGAAGGCTCGTCTTGAACGATCGTGCGGGCCGGAGGGCACCGACTGGGTGCGCACGGGCTCGGGCATAGACGGCATCGAGCGGATGGAAGCGTTCTTCCGCGGCTTTGCCTATGATCCGCATCGCCATGACACCTATGCGTTCGGGCTGACTCTGTCCGGGGTGCAGAGCTTCGAGTATCGCGGCAGCCGGTGCGACAGCTTGAGCGGGCATGCGATCGTGCTGCATCCCGACGAGATCCATAACGGGCGCGCCGGGATTCCGGAGGGGTTCAGCTACCGCATGCTCTATGTCGAGCCGCGACTGATCCGGGAGGCATTGGGAGCGCAGGGCTGCGCCTTGCCCTTCGTCTCGACCGCAGTCTCGCAGGATGCGCGGCTTGTTCGCGYGGTAGCCCATGCCTTGCGCGATCTTGATGCGCCGCTCGACGAGATCGCCGCCGAGGATATCCTGCTGCCGCTCGCCGAAGCGTTGCTCGCGCTCGATCCATCGGCCGCGCGGCCGACGGGACACGTGCTCGACCGGCCTGCCGCTGAGCGAGCCCGCCAATATCTCGACGCCCATCGCGACGAGGTGGTGGCCTCCCGCGAACTCGAAGCCATTGCCGGCCTCGATCGCTTCACTCTGGCCCGGCATTTTCGCGCCTGTTTCGGCACCAGCCCCTATAACTATCTCGTGATGCGCCGGCTTCAGGAGGCGCGCAGGCTCCTGCTCGGCGGCACCTCGCTCGTCGAGGTGGCGATGGCCTGCGGCTTTGCCGACCAGAGCCACMTGACCCGCCAGTTTCGCCGCGCCTATGGCGTGCCCCCCGGACGCTGGCGGGCGCTGCAGCGCGGCTGACCCCTGCCGGGTTCCGCTTGCTCCAACCCGCTGCACGAGGCATGAAGCGCTCCCAAAGCCGGTTCAGGATCCCCGGCAGGAGCCTTTGCTATGCAGCTTGGAATGATCGGCCTCGGCCGCATGGGAGCCAATATCGTCCGCCGGCTGATGAAGGCCGGGCACGAATGCGTGGTCTACGACCGTGATCCCAAGCCCGGTGCGGCGCTGGCAAGCGACGGCGCGGTGGTTGCCGCCGATCTCGCCGATCTCGTCTCGAAGCTGAAGGCACCGCGGGCGATCTGGGTGATGCTCCCGGCCGGCGAGATCACCGAGGCGACGCTCAGCGAACTCGCGGCCCTCGTCCACCCCGGCGACACACTGATCGATGGCGGCAACGCCTTCTGGAAGGACGATGTCCGGCGCGGGCAGGAGCTCGCAGAGAAGGGGCTGCACTATCTCGATATCGGCACCAGCGGCGGCGTTCACGGGCTGGAGCGCGGCTATTGCCTGATGGTCGGTGGCGACAAGGCGGGCTTCGACCGTCTGGAGCCGATCTTCAAGGCGCTGGCCCCTGGCAAGGGCGACATTCCAGAGAGCCGGCACCGCGAGGGCCGCAACCCGGCATCCGAGCAGGGCTATCTGCATTGCGGCCCGGTCGGTGCCGGCCATTTCGTCAAGATGGTCCATAACGGCATCGAATACGGCATGATGCAGGCCTTCGCCGAAGGGTTCGACCTGTTGCGCAATGCCTCGGCCAAGGACGGTCTGCCACCCGAATACGGCTTCGATTTCGATGTCGCGGAGATTGCCGAAGTCTGGCGGCGCGGTTCGGTCGTGACCTCCTGGCTGCTCGATCTCACGGCCGAGGCATTGGCCGCCGACGAGGAGCTGTCTGCCTATACCGGGCATGTCTCGGATTCGGGCGAGGGGCGCTGGACGGTGCAGGCCGCGGTGGAGACCGCGACGCCGGCCGAGGTGCTGACCTCCTCGCTCTACACCCGCTTCCGGTCGCGCAAGGACCACACCTTCGCCGAGAAGGTGCTCTCGGCGATGCGCGCCGGGTTCGGCGGGCATGTCGAGCCGAAGAAGCCGTGAGCCTCATGAGCGCTTTCCCGCATGGGCAGATRCCGGCCGTCATCGTCGTCATGGGCGTCGCCAGCTCCGGCAAGACCTCGCTCGGCGAGCGTCTGGCCGAGCGGTTGGGCTGGCCGTTTCGTGATGCGGATTCCTTCCACCCGCCCGAGAACGTCGCCAAGATGTCGAGCGGTACGCCGTTGAACGATGAGGACCGCAAGCCCTGGCTGGCGGCGATCGCGGCCTGGATCGACGAGCTGCGCGCGACCGGCAAGAACGGAATCGTCACCTGTTCCGCACTGAAACGTGCCTATCGCCGCGTCATCATCGGTGACCGGCCGGATGTCGCGCTGGTCTATCTCAAGGGCTCGCGGGAGCTGATCGGCCAGCGCATGGCGGCGCGCCAGCACCATTTCATGCCGCCGGCGCTGCTCGACAGCCAGTTCGCGGCGCTGGAAGAGCCAGGGGCGGATGAGCACCCGCTGGTCGTGTCGGTGGCACTGGCCAAGGATGCAATCGTCGACGAGACGCTTGCCGGCCTGGCGGCGACGGGAACTCCGGGCGCTGGCACCCGCTAAAGAATCGGCCCGAAAAGTGGATTGCGATTTTCGGGAAAGCCGATGCAAGACAAAGGGTTAGATCATTAGATTGGATACGATATCCGGTCCAATGATCTAGTCAGTCCTGCGCCCACATCCGGGTGAGGTTCGCTACCGATTTGGAGATCAGGTCGAACTCGGGCGTCTTGCCCTCGCGGCCGAACAGTGCGCGACGGGCCCGGTCGAGATCGAACAGGATCTCGCGCTGGCTTGCGTCGCGGATGAAGCTGCGAGCCCAGCCGACGGCAGCGATCCGTTCGCCCTTGGTCACGGGCGCGACATGGTGCAGCGTGGTCGAGGGATAGGCGATGAGCGAACCGGCCGGGAGCTTGATCGCCTCGTCGCCCGACGGGGTCTCGATCACCAGTTCGCCGCCTTCATAAGTCGCGGGGTCGGCCAGGAAGAGGGTGAACGAGACATCGGTGCGCATGCCGCCCATCAGGGCGTCGTCGACATGGCTGCCATAGGCATGGCCGGGCTCGTAGCGGCTGAAGAGCAGCGGCGTCAGGGCCTTGGGGCGGACGGCGGCCGCGAAGACCTCATTGGCGAGGATGCGCTCCCCGAGGAGCGCCTTGAGCGCATCAGCGCGCGCACCCGGAGCCGCCTGCCGGTTGTTCTTGACCAGTTTCGCATTCCAGCCCGCGGTCCTGCCACCATCCTCGAAGCGCAGCGAGGCCAACGCGGCACGGGCATCTTCGATCTCGGCTTGTGTCAGGATGTTGCCGATCGGCAGGATCATGGAGATTCTCGCTGGCTGAAGGCCGCATCTACAGTTTGCGCCGGGGCAGAAAATAGCTTGGCATCAAGGGATTACTAGGGTGATTACCTTGATGTCTAGTTTAGAATCAATGTAATCGTTCTTCTAGGGATGCGGTTGCTTGACGATGTCAGCTTTCGGGTTCATTCGAGAGGTCGTGTTCTTACGTGGGATGCCTGCCAGGCCCTGCGTGGCAGCGCCGCCTGTCGGCCAACCCGGGATGACATGATGAAGACTTCGAGCAAGCTGTGGATCGGTCTCGGTACGGTGATCGCTGCGGGAGCAGGCGTGGCGGCGGCCGGTTTCGCAGAGACCTCCGCCGCTCCGGCCCTGCATGCGAGCGGCTCCTTCGACATTGCCCAGCATGCTCATGGCGCTGCAGTGAAGGCAACGCCGGCCAAGGGGCAGGGCGGCGAAGGTGGAGAGGGGGGCGAAGGCGGCAAAGCCGACGCGCTGGCGCCCAACCTCAAATTTGCGCGTTCGATCGCCCTGATCCGGGGCCATCTCCTGGTTGGCGACGAACTGGTCAAGGATGGGCGCTTCGGTGAGGCGCTGCCGCACTTCCTGCACCCGGCTGAAGAAATCTATGGTGGCATCAAGAACGATCTCGCAACCTACAAGGTCCGTCCCTTTGAGGCCGCGCTGAAGGCGCTGGCGCAAACCGTCAAGGCCAGGAAGAAGGATGCCTATGACGGCGCGCTGAAGCTGGTGCATGAGCGCCTCGCCGAGGCCGATGCCGGGCTCCGTGAGGCCGAGAAGAACTGGCCGCGCTTCTCGGTCGAGACAGCGCTCGAGACCTTGAAGGTCGCCGCCGACGAATATGGCAACGCCATCGAGAAGGGCCGTATCGCCAAGGCGGTCGAGTATCAGGACTCGCGCGGCTTCGTCTGGCATTCGGCTGCGATGATCGATGCGGTTGCCGGCGAGCTTGCCGCCAAGGACGCGACTGCCTTCAAGGAATTGCAGGCTGCGCTTGCCGAACTCAAGAAGGCGTGGCCGACGGCGGTCGCRCCGAAGAAGCCGGTCAAGGATACCAGCGCCGTGCTCGGCGATATCGCTCGGGTCGAGCTCCAGGCTGGGAATTTCCTGCGCTGAGGCGGCGATGGCCCGGTCGGCCTCCCTTTTGAATGCCTTTCTCGCCGGCGCGACCACCGCCGCGCTCGCGCTGATCGGTGGCTCGCAGGCGGTGGAGCCCGCCCAATCCGCTACGGGTGCAGGGCTGACCGTTGCGCGCGCGAGCTATCGACGTCCCAGCGCCGTGCCGTTCCCTGCCTCGAACCCGCTCAACCCCGCCAAGCTTGAGCTCGGGCGGCGCCTGTTCGGCGATCCGGCCTTGTCCTCGAACGGTACGGTCTCATGCGCGACATGCCATGACCCGGCGCTCGGCTTCACCGACGGCGTTGCGATCGGGAAGGGCGTGGCACTGGTGCCGCTGGCACGTCATACACCGCATCTATGGAACCTCGCCTGGGGCGCAGCCTTCTTCTGGGATGGGCGGGCGCGCACGATCGAGGAGCAGGTGCACGGCCCGATCGAGAACCCGCTCGAGATGGCCGAGACGTTGCCGCATATCGCCGTCAAGCTCTCGCGCAGGCCGGACTATCGCAAGGCCTTCGCGAGCGCGTTTCCCGGTAGCCGGAGCATCGGGCCTGACCAGATCAGCGCCTCGCTCGCGACCTATGTCCGAAGCCTGGTCTCGCCGCCGACCCGCTTCGATGCCTGGGTCGAAGGCGACGAGACCGCCCTCACCAGCGAAGAACAGGGGGGCTTTGCGCTCTTCACCGGCAGGGCCGGCTGCAGCAATTGCCACTCCGGCTGGGCTTTCACCGATCGTGCCTTTCACGATGTCGGTCTGCCGGGGAGCGATCTCGGGCGCGGCAAGATCATCGATCTGAGAGCAGCCGATCATGCGTTCCAGACGCCGTCGCTGCGGGAGCTGGCCTGGACCGCGCCCTATATGCATGACGGCTCGCTGCCGACGCTGGACGCCGTGCTCGATCACTATGAGCACGGTGTCGTGCAGCGGCCGAGCCTCTCGCCGGACATCAAGCCGATCGGGTTGACGTCGGAGGAGCGCGCCGCGCTGTTGGCCTTCCTGGCGACGCTGTCGAGCGAAAATCCGCCCGCACCGGTTTCTGCCCTCAGCGCTGCCCGGCCTGCTGCGCTGGCGGTTGCGGACCTGGGCACGACGATCTCGCAGAAGAACAGGATGTTCCAGCCCTCGTCCGTTAGGCTGCATGCCGGCCAGAGCCTGACGATCAACAATGACGATGTCCGTACCCATAATGTGCGGCTGGACACCGGTCCCAAGCCGTTCAACTCCGGAGCGCAGGAGCCCGGCCAGTCGGTGAGGATCCCGTTCACGCGGGCCGGCATCTATGAGCTCTATTGCGGCATCCACCCGACCATGCAGCTCAGTGTTTCGGTCGAGCGATAGGCCGGCCTGACGATCCGGCGTCGCATGCAAGGCCGGGCTTACTTTCAACCGATTGAAAAAAGCGCAGGACAGGCGCATGTCTTGGATGAGCGCGGCCCAGGGTCGCCACCCCCAAGCAGACGGTTCCTCTCATGCTCGACAAGGTCTTGCCGCCGCGTACGCTGAAGCTCAATGCCGCCGACAATGTCGCGGTCGCGGTCGATCCGATCGATGCAGGCGTCACCGCAGCGGGTGTCGTCGCCCTGAAACGCATTCCGCGCGGCCACAAGGTCGCACTGGCCCCAATTGCCAAGGACGAGCCGATCCGCAAATTCGGCCAGATCATCGGCTTTGCCACGGTCGACATCCCGCCTGGCGAATGGGTGCACGAGCATAATACCGGCTTCCACGCCTTCGAGCGCGACTATGATTTCTGTGCCGAGGCGAAGCCTGAATTCGTGCTGCCGGTCGAGCAGCAGGCGACGTTCGAGGGGTTTCGCCGCAAGGGCGGTGGGGCCGGCACGCGCAACTATGTCGGCATCCTCACTTCGGTGAACTGCTCGGCCTCGGTCGCGCGCTTCATGGCCGAGGAGGTCAAGCGCTCGGGCATTCTGGCCGATTACCCCAATGTCGACGGAGTCATCGCGCTGACCCACGGCACCGGCTGTGGCATCGACTACAATGGCGAGAGCTTCGAGGTACTGAAGCGCACGACCTGGGGCTATGCCTGCAACCCCAACATGGCGGCGGTGCTGGTCGTCGGCCTCGGCTGTGAAGGGTTTCAGATCAAGCGCATGAAGGAAGCCTATGGCGTCGAGGAGAGCGACATCTTCCGCACCATGACGATTCAGGAGACGGGCGGCACCAGGAAGAGCGTCGCCGCCGGCATCGAGGCGCTGAAGGTGATGCTGCCGATCGCCAACCGCGCCGTGCGCGAGACGGTACCCGCCTCTGAGCTGACGCTTGCCCTGCAATGCGGCGGTTCCGATGGCTATTCCGGCATCACGGCCAATCCGGCGCTGGGCGCTGCCGTCGACATCCTGGTCGAGCATGGCGGCACGGCGATCCTGTCCGAGACGCCCGAAATCTACGGAGCCGAGCACCTGCTCACCCGCCGCGCTGCAACGCGCGAGGTCGGCGAGAAGCTCGTCGGCGTGATCAAGTGGTGGGAGGAATATACCGAGCGCGCCCGCATGAGCATGAACAACAACCCCTCGCCGGGTAACAAGGCGGGCGGACTCACCACGATCCTGGAGAAGTCGCTGGGTGCGGCGGCGAAGGGCGGCACCAAGACGCTGGCGGCCGTCTATCACTATGCCGAGCCGGTGAAATCGAAGGGCTTTGTCTACATGGACACGCCTGGCTACGACCCGGTCGCGGCGACGGGGCAGGTCGCGGGAGGCGCCAATATCCTCGCCTTCACCACCGGGCGTGGCTCGGCCTATGGCTGCAAGCCGACACCTTCGGTCAAGCTCGCCACCAATACGCCGATCTACGAGAAGATGATCGACGACATGGATATCAATTGCGGGGACATCCTCGATGGCGTGACGCTGGAGGAGAAGGGCCGCGAGATTTTCGAGACGCTGCTGCGCGTTGCGTCCGGCGAGCGCTCCAAATCCGAGCAGCTCGGCTATGGCGATGCCGAGTTCGTGCCCTGGCAGATCGGCGCAACGATGTGATCGCAGTCGTTTGACGGTAGGGGAGCGCGGTTCCATCGGCCGCGCTGTCCAAAACGGAAGCGCTGGGGGGCGCTCTCATGAAGCACATTCTGYTTGTCACCGTGCCGCGGCTTTTGCTCGGCCTGATCTTCTTGGTCAGCGCAGTCGACGGTTTCTGGTTCCTGGCGACGGGGAGCCATCTGATCCATCCGCCGACTTCGCCGAAGGGCATGGAATTCGAGCTCGCTCTGCAGAATTCAGGCTTCTTCTGGCCCTTTCTGAAAAGCGTCAATCTTGTCGGGGCGCTCAGCCTGCTTCTCAATATCGTGCCGGCCCTGGGGCTCGCATTGATTGCGCCGGTGATGGCCGTGATCGTGCTGTTCCACCTCACCATCAATCCGCAGGGCCTGCCGGTCGCACTCATCCTGATCGTCAGTGGCGGTCTGCTGGTCTACGCCTATCGCGAGCGCTACGCCGCCCTGCTTCGGTAAGGTTCTGGCCAATGGTCGTCCCGGTCGCCCATCGGCCACCCGGGATGACCCGAGTTTCATTCAGAGCGTAAAGCCCGAGAGCCGTTCGCCGATGTCGCTGATCCGTTCCTTGCCGACATTGGCGATGGCGATGCGCAGATGCTGTTCCTGCCCGGGGCCGAAATAGGGGCCGGGCAGGGCGAGCACGCCACGCTCCCCGACCAGGGCCCGCACCACCTCTGCCGCGGGCACGTCTGCGAATGGATGCGCGACATAGGCGAAATAGGCCCCGGCTGCGAGCACCTGCCAGCCGTTCAGTGGCGCCATCGCGGCACGGAAGGCGCCGGCCCGTGCATTGATCTCGGCACGGTTGGTCTCGCGCCAGTCGCGAATGCCGTCGATGCCCCAGGCAACCGCCTGCTGGCCGGCCCGCACGGGGCTGATCTGGACGCAGTCCAGCACCTTGCCGATCTGCTCTACGACCGCCTCTCCGGCGGTGATGGCGCCAAGGCGCCAGCCTGGCACGGCATAGGCCTTTGAGAAGCTGTAGAGGCCGATCACGGAATCCCGCCAGCCGCTTGTGGCGAAGATCTCATGCGGCGCCTTCACTCCGTCCGGCAGGAAGTCGCGATAAGTCTCGTCAATGACGAGCCAGATTCCGCGCCTCGCGCAGAGCGCGGCAAAGGCCGCAATGGTCTCGGGCGGATAGACCGAGCCGGTCGGATTGTTGGGCGTCACCAGCACGATCGCGCGGGTCTTTGCATCGATCAGGCTTTCCGCCTGCTCGGCATCCGGAACGAAGCCGCAAGCCGGATCGCAGGGGAGCGGGCGCGCTTCGACGCCGAGCATTGTCAGCGTCATCTCGTGATTGAAGTACCAGGGCGTCGGCAGCAGCACATTGTCACCTGCCCGGGCGAGCGCCATCATGGTCACGACATAGGCCTGATTGCAGCCGGAGGTGATGGCGATCTCGGTCGACGCAAATGGAGTGCCATAGATCCTGCCGATCTCGGCGGCATAGGCTTCACGCAGCGAAAGATCGCCGGTGATCGCGCCGTAGCGTGTCAGATCGGGCAGGGCGGCGGCCTCGCCAAGGCGCTGCAGCAGGGACGCGGGTGGTGGCGAGCCTGGCACAGCCTGCGAAAGATCGATCAGCGGGCCGGAGTGGCCGTCATAGGAACGAGCCCAACCCTGCGCCTGCGGGATCGGCGGCGTGCCGGTGTCGTGAAGGTCGGGGTTCAGCGTGGGGCGGACAGTCTGGAGCATGACGGCAGCTTTGAGGCGCGTCCGGCTCCGCGTCAATCGGCTTGGCCGCAGCACGGGGCAGCGCTCATATAGGCAGCGGCGAAGGCGGACGAGTGGGCCCATGCAGAACGAGACCAACGACGCGATCGACGAACTCCACGCGCTGCTCGACCGCGCTGCCGTGATCGTCAGTTTCACCGGTGCCGGGATCTCGACCGAATCCGGCGTGCCGGATTTCCGGTCGCCCGGCTCGCCCTGGATGATCCACAGACCGATCCCGTTCGACGCTTTCGTCGCCAGCCGCGAGGCGCGCGTCGAAGCCTGGCGGCGCAAGTTCGCGATGGATGACCATTTTGCCGGTGCGATGCCCAATCGCGGCCATAAGGCACTTGCTAATCTGGTGGCCCAGGGTCGCTCTCCCGGAGTGATCACGCAGAATATCGACGGGCTGCATCAGGATTCCGGCATCCCCGAGGACAGGATCATCGAACTGCACGGCAACGGCACCTATGCCACCTGCCTGACCTGCGGCTGGCGGCATGAACTGGCCGCGATCCGCCCGGCCTTCGAGGCAAGCGGAGAGCCGCCGCGCTGCATCATCTGCAGCGGCATCGTGAAGTCCGCGACGATCTCGTTCGGCCAGGCCATGCCGGAAGCGGCGATGCGACGGGCGCATGCGCTGACCATGCGGGCGGATCTCTTCCTCGTTGCGGGCTCGTCGCTGGTGGTGTTTCCGGCTGCGACGTTTCCGGCGATCGCCAAGCGCAATGGAGCGAAGCTCGTGATCATCAATCGCGAACCGACGGAGCCCGACGCGATCGCCGATCTCGTGGTGCGGGCCGAGATCGGCCCCGCGCTTGGCCGGCTGGCAGGCTGAGCGCGCCAAAAGCGTTGCCAATCTGCCGCGGTGTCCATCGCGATGATGTGGATGACGCCAAGCCGGCTGTATCGCGCCTTCGAACCGATGGTATCGTATCGGCACGAATCAAACAGTTCGCGCGGAGATGAGCGGGACATGTCCGACGAGTTCGGTGAGAGCGGGCGGCCACCGGTCGGTCCGATTCAATCACTCAACCGCATMATGCGGCTGGACGGAGGCGAAGGCTTCGATCACGACGCAAGCGTCGAGGTCGTGGGCTACGTCAAGTGGTTCGATGTCAGCAAGGGCTACGGTTTCGTGGTTCCTGAGGATGGCGGTGCCGACGTGCTCGTCCATGTCACCATCCTGAAGCGCGATGGCTTCAACGCCATCGCCGAAGGGGCCCGCATCGTTCTGGAAGCGATCGCGAAGGCGCGCGGACGTCAGGCGGTGCGCGTGATGTCGATCGATACCTCGGCCGGGCGCCATCCGGCGGAGATGCCGCTGGCACGCACCAATGTCTCGGTTGCTCCGACGAGCGGGCTCGAGCGCATGGTGGTGAAGTGGTTCAATCGCCTGCGCGGCTTCGGTTTCGTCTCGAAGGGCGAGGGCGCTCCGGACATCTTCGTCCATATGGAAACCTTGCGCCGCTACGGCATCGTGGAGCTCATCCCCGGCCAGACGGTGCTGGTGCGCTACGGACCTGGACCGAAGGGCCTGATGGCGGCCGAGATCAGGCTGGAGCAGGGCGGCGCGATCAGCTCGCACTGAGCGCCGACAATCAGATCGCAGACCAAGGAAGAGGCGCCGTCAGGGCGCCTTTTCCTTTTTGTGGGCGCCGAGCGCCCGGCGTCGGACAGCGGCGGCCATGAACTCGCCTCTCGCGCGCGAGGTGATCTGCGCGTTTCGCCGAGAATCGTCAGCTGCTTCGGGAGAATGGCGTCAGGCACGGCCCGTCATCAGGCCCTGCTGCCCATTGCCGACCCGCTAGAGCGCAAACGACGTCCCACAGCCGCAGGAGCTGGTCGCGTTCGGATTGGTGATCTTGAAGGACTGGCCGACAAGATCATCGACGAAATCGATCGTGCAGCCTTCGAGCAGGTCCAGCGAGGACTCGTCGATCAGGACGGTTGCGCCGTCGCGCTCGATCACGAGGTCGCCCGGCGCCTTTTCGTGGTCGACATCGAAGATGTACTGGAAGCCCGAGCAGCCGCCACCGGCGACGCTGACGCGCAGCATCGAGCCGGGCGGCTCCTTCGCCATCACCGCGACAATGCGATTCGCGGCCTTGCCGGTGACGGCGATGCCACGCGGATTGACCTGAAGATCGGTCGTCATAGGCAGATGCTCCTTGCACCTTTGTTGTCTGCGAAGGTAATTGCGCCGCAGCGCCTGTACAAGCAGGGGGCGTCGATAGGTCCGCCATGCCGCAGCCACAGAGCCCTTCATCCGACCGCGAGCCCGGCGACCGCTGGCGCGCGGCCTATGCCTGTCGTTCGAGCCAGAGCCGCGGCCGCCTGATCGCGGAGCCGGCGTCACCGACGCGCAGCCATTTCCAGCGCGATCGCGACCGGATCATTCATTCCACAGCCTTCCGCCGTTTGAAGCACAAGACGCAAGTCTTTGTTTCGCATGAGGGAGATCATTACCGTACCCGCCTGACGCATACGATCGAGGTGGCGCAGATCGCGCGTGCACTCGCCCGGGCGCTCGGCCTCGACGAGGATCTGGCCGAGGCTCTGGCGCTGGCGCATGACCTTGGCCACACACCGTTCGGGCATACCGGTGAGGATGCCCTCGATGCCTGCATGCACAAGTTCGGTGGTTTCGATCACAACGCCCAGACGCTGCGAATCGTGACCCGGCTCGAACATCGCTATGCCGGTTTCGACGGGCTCAACCTCAGCTGGGAGACGCTGGAAGGGCTGGTCAAGCATAACGGCCCGCTGATCGACCCCGACGGCATGCCGACTGCCCGCTATGCGAAGACTGGTATCCCAGCGGCGATCGTCGAGTATCAGGAGCGGCAGGATCTCTGGCTCGACAGCCATGCCTCTGCGGAGGCGCAGGTCGCCGCGCTCGCCGACGACATCGCCTACAACGCTCATGACATCGATGATGGCTTGCGGGCTGGGCTGTTCGGGCATGCGGAGCTTCGCGTCGTGCCGTTCCTGGCGGATCTGCTCGACGAGATCGAGCGGTTGCATCCTGGCCTCGAGACCTCCCGCGCCACGAACGAGCTGGTGCGCCGGGTGATCACGCGCTTCGTCGAGGATGTGATCGGGCGCTCCCAGGAGCTCATTGCCGCGCTGGCGCCAACTGATGCCGATGCGATCCGCCGGGCGGGAGAGCCCGTTGTCGCCTTCTCGGAGATGATCACGACGGCCGATCGCCAGATCAAGGCCTTCCTTTATCCCAACATGTACCGGCACCCATGGGTCGGGGTCATTCGCCAGCAGGCAGCCGACGTGGTGCGCGACCTTTTCACGCGCTTTGCTGCGGCGCCGCAGGCGATGCCGCCCGACTGGGCGGCTGGGATGACGGAGCTCGACGAGCCCCGCAAGGCCCGCCGGATTGCCGACTATATTGCCGGTATGACCGACTGGTACGCGCTCGACGAGCATCGCCGCCTGTTTGACGCGACCCCGTCGCTGCGATAGGCCCGGGCACTTGTTCCTTCCAGTTTTCGTATTCTTGCGGTCGCAATGAACCTGTTCGAGACCTTTTCCGCGCGCATCAACAGCGCCCTGACCCTGCTTGCAGATCGCGGCGCCATCCCGACCGGGCTGTCCTTCGCCCGTGTCGTCGTCGAGCCGACGCGGGACCCGGCCCATGGCGATCTTGCGATCAATGCCGCGATGGTGCTCGCCAAGGAGGCCGGCACCAACCCACGCGCTCTGGCAGCCTTGCTGGTTGATGAGCTCGCGCGTGATCCGAACGTGGCGAAGGCCGAGATCGCGGGGCCGGGCTTCATCAACCTGACGCTGCAGCCGGCCGTCTTCACGGGGATTCTGAAATCCGCGATCGAGGCCGGACTGGATCACGGCCGCGGTGCGCTCCGGCCCGATCCGAAGATCAATGTGGAATATGTCTCGGCCAATCCGACCGGGCCTATGCATGTCGGCCACGGGCGCGGCGCTGTCTTCGGCGATGCCTTGTCGAGCCTGCTCGCCTTTGCCGGCCACGCGGTCAGCCGCGAGTACTATATCAACGATGCCGGCGCGCAGGTCGATGTACTCGCCCGCTCCGCTTTCCTGCGCTACCGCGAGGCGCTGGGCGAGGAGATCGGGGCGATCCCGGAGGGACTCTACCCCGGCGACTATCTCAAGTCGGTCGGCGAGAGCCTGGCCAAGACCTATGGCGAGAGCCTGCGGGGCAAGCACGAGTCCGAATGGCTGGTGGCGGTGCGCGCTGCCGCGATCGACGGCATGATGGCGATGATCCGGGACGATCTCGCTGCACTCGGGGTCGTTCACGACGTCTTCTTCTCGGAGCGCTCGCTTCAGGCGGTCGACGGCAATATCGATGCCGTGCGCGAGACGATCGAGGACCTGCGCTCGCGCGACCTGATCTATGAAGGCAGGCTTCCGCCACCCAAGGGGCAAAAGGACGAGGACTGGGAAGACCGCGAGCAGACCCTGTTCCGGGCCACGCTGTTCGGCGACGATGTCGACCGGCCGCTGCTCAAGTCGGACGGCAGCTACACCTATTTCGCCAATGACATCGCCTATCACCGCTCGAAATTCGTTCGCGGCTTCGCCGAGATGATCGATGTCTGGGGCGCTGATCATGGCGGCTATGTCAAGCGCATGTCGGCCGCGGTGAAGGCGGTGACGCATGGAGAGGGCTCGCTCGACGTCAAGCTCTGCCAGCTCGTGCGGCTGCTGCGCAATGGCGAGCAGGTGCGCATGTCGAAGCGCTCCGGGGATTTCGTGACGCTGCGCGAAGTCATCGACGAAGTCGGCCGCGATGCGGTGCGCTTCATGATGATCTTCCGCAAGAACGACGCGACGCTTGATTTCGATCTCGCCAAGGTCGTCGAGCAGTCGAAGGACAATCCCGTCTTCTACGTCCAATATGCCCATGCACGCTGCGCTTCGATCTTCCGGCAGGCGCGCGAGGCGTTCCCGGGCATCGATCTGTCGCCCGCGGTGCTGGCGCAGGCGGACCTGTCGCGCCTGACCGACGAGGCGGAGATCGGCATCATCAAGATGATCGCTGCCTATCCAAGAATGATCGATGCAGCGGCCAGCGCACATGAGCCRCATCGCGTCGCATTCTTCGTCCATGAGCTGGCGAGCGCGTTCCACTCGCTCTGGAACAAGGGCAAAGACTCGCCGCAATTACGGTTCGTTAATCAAACTGATCGAGAATCCACGGTAGCAAGACTGGCGTTCGTGCACGCGGTGCGCAGCGTCCTTGCCTCCGGTCTGGCTGTCGTCGGGGTTGCGGCGCCGGAAGAAATGCGTTGACGGCCAGGATCGCCGGCGGCGCGCAAAGTCGGTCAGATTGACCTTGYGTAGAGTTCGGCGTTCCATTCGGGCGCCGACAGCGCTGGAATGGATCATACCATGAGTGAGCCAGCTAGGAACCGTTTCGCCCTCGACCTCGATGACCTCGAGCGTCAGCTGCGCGGCGCGGCTCAGCCTCCAAAGGCAGGGGCGTCTGTCGACCCGCTTGTCGAGCTGACCCGAATCGTCGGTCAGGATGACCCCCTGAAGGAACTCTTCTCGCCGCGGGCCGCTGCCGCTCCCGTGCAGCAGCAAGCGGCCGCCGCTGGAGCCTGGCCGGGCGCCCGGCAGCGCCAGGAGCCTTCTTTTGCCCAGGCACCGGCTCAGCAGCCTGTTGCCGCCAACAATGCACAGCCGCCGGCCGATATGCTGGGGGCACTCGACGAGTTCGAGGCGCTGCTTCGCCGCGGGGATATCGCCCGCCCGGCACCTGCCGCCGAACCGGTCCGGCAGGCTGCGGTCTATGTTCCGACGCCGGTCGAACAGCCGGAGCCCTATCGCACTGCACGGTCGGAGCCCGCCCGGCCTGCCGCGCATGATGCGCGTGACCTCGACGAGGAGCGTGGCAACGCGCAATATCAGGATTACGGCCACGACACGCAGGCGGACTATCCCGAGCCGCCGCTGATGGCCGAAGATGATTATCAGGATC
>NZ_JBFTRC010000023.1:0-67020 GCF_056399325.1 Allobosea sp. 01N443 | reverse complement strand
CTTGAACTTCTTGTCGAGGGCGGGAGCGTCCGGGATCTCGTAGAACTGGCCGTCGATCTTGACGCGCTGGAAGCCGCGCTTCAGCCAGTCGGCCAGTTCCTTGCGGTATTCGCCCTTGCGACCGCGCACCACGGGCGCCAGCAGATAGCCGCGCGTCTTCTCCGGCAACTCCAGCAKCCGGTCGACCATCTGGCTGACCGTCTGGCTCTCGATCGGCAGGCCCGTCGCCGGCGAGTAGGGGATGCCGGCACGTGCCCAGAGCAGGCGCATGTAGTCGTGGATCTCGGTGACGGTGCCGACTGTCGAGCGCGGGTTCTTCGAGGTCGTCTTCTGCTCGATCGAGATGGCCGGCGAGAGCCCGTCGATCTGGTCGACATCGGGCTTCTGCATCATCTCGAGGAACTGGCGGGCATAGGCCGAGAGGGACTCGACATAGCGGCGCTGGCCCTCGGCGTAGATCGTGTCGAAGGCGAGCGAGGATTTGCCCGAGCCTGAAAGGCCGGTGAAGACCACGAGCTTGTCGCGCGGAATCGCCAGGTCGACATTCTTGAGATTGTGCTCGCGCGCGCCGCGCACGGAAATCACGCGTGCATTCGGATCGGCCGCGCGGTTGCGGTCGAACATGTCCTCAAGCGTGGCGGCTTGTTCAGCCAAAGAGGTCTTGCGGGCCATCGGGGCGTCCGTTCGGGTAAGGCGTAGAGATAGGGCAAATGCCCGGCCATGCCAGCCTCACGGCGGTCTGGCAGGCATGAATATCATGCAGCGGGATAGGCTGCTGTCTTTCTCCTGACAATTCGCGTCAGGAGTAGGGCGTCCGGTTTGGCGATCGGTGCCGCCGTCCGCCGAGGCTCGTCCGACCTCCGGCGGCTGCCTCGCGAATCCTGATGAAGACAGGGGACAACTCTGCAAAACGAGCTTGAACAAAGCAAGAACATTGTTGATAGTGACGTCTGCGGGCGCTAGGGTCCGGCTCCGGTCGTCGATCGGATTTGCAGATGTGCGCAGGAAATGGAGCCTCTCATGGCTGGTAGCGTCAACAAGGTCATTCTGGTCGGTAATCTCGGGCGCGACCCCGAGGTGCGCCGGCTCGGCAGCGGCGAGCCGGTCGTCAATCTGCGCATCGCCACGTCCGAGACCTGGCGCGACAAGCAGTCCGGTGAGCGCAAGGAAAAGACCGAGTGGCACTCGGTGGTGATCTTCAACGAGAATCTCGCCAAGGTCGCGGAGCAGTATCTGAAGAAGGGCTCGAAGGTTTACATCGAGGGCCAGCTCCAGACGCGCAAGTGGCAGGATCAGTCCGGCGTCGAGAAGTACACGACCGAAATCGTGCTGCAGCGCTTCCGCGGCGAACTCACCATTCTCGACAGCCGCGGGCAGGGCGGATCGGACGAGTATGGCGAGGGCGGCGGTTCGGTCGAGGACCGTTCGGGCGGCGGCGGTTCCTTCGGGCGTTCGAGCCCGATGGGCAGCGGTGGCGGCTCGCGCCAGCCGGCTATGTCCAGCGGCGGCGGCGGGCGTTCGTCGAGCACCCACCTGGACGACGATATCCCGTTCTAGGGCAAGCGAGGGCGAACCGCTTTGCGGATCGCAATCTCCTCAGGATCAGAAGGTCGCTCCCGACCGTTCGGAGCGGCCTTTTTGTTGGTATCCGAAGGACGGGGCGGCTCTCCCTCCATCATTGCCAAGAGCGGCAAGCGGCATTCGATGACTTAGATCGCGAATCTCGGTGCGAGATTGCATTTATTCGCGCTCGAGCAGTCAGACCCGACCGCCGTCCAGGCGCGAAGGACCGTCTATCGGGCACCCGCAATAACGAGTGGGCTGAAGCTGCGCTGTCGCGCAAGCTGAGGAACGGACTTGAGCGCGGAGCTTCCCGACCTTCTAGAACGTCAGGCGCGTCTGACGCGCGCGCCGGGCCTAGCCGTGACTGCGCGCCGCTTAGAACATCGGACCGGATATCATATCCGGTCCGATGTTCTAAGCTTCTGTGTTTGCATCGGCTTTCCCGAAAACCGCAATCTACTTTTCGGGCCGATGCTTTAGCCGTCATAGGCCCTCTGAAGCGCGGCGATGTCGATCTTCTGCATCTGCATCATCGCCTGCATGGCCCGGCCGGCCTTCTCCTGTTCGGGACTGCTCAACAGCTTGGGCAGCACTGACGGGATGACCTGCCAGGAGATGCCGAACCTGTCCTTCAGCCAGCCGCATTGCTGGATCTGTCCACCGTCTCCGAGCCTGTCCCAGTAGTAATCGACCTCGTCCTGGGTTTCGCAGTTCACATAGAGCGAGATCGCTTCCGTGAACTTGAAGCGTGGGCCGCCATTGAGTGCCGTGAATTGCAGGCCTTCGAGCTCGAAGGATGCGGCCATAGGCGAGACGCCGCCGAGCTTCGAATTCTTGAAGATGGAGGTGTAGAATTTTGCCGCCTCCTCAGCCTGGCCATCGAACCACAGGAACGGGGTGATCTTCTGCATGGTCGTCTCCTCCTCTTGCTTGCTGAGCGCGGGGCGGTCGCCCGAATGCTGCGAGTGCAGGGCTTCCGGAACTGATCGGTGAAACGGCTCAGGTGGAATGGCTCAGGCGGCCTGCCGCCTTTCAGCGAACAGGGTGTCGAGCTTCCCGTAGCTTGCGGCGACGCCTTCCTTCATGCCGCTCCTCAGCGCGCCGTCGCGGGCCTCGCGCGAGGAATAGAGTACGGTCAGCGCGAGTTCGGTCTTGCCCGCCTGCTCCGTCAGAACCAGCGTCGCGATGGCCTCGCCCCCGGTCCAGTCCTGGTCGAACAGTTCGGTTCGGACGATACGCTCAGGGCGCGCGATCTCGCGGTAGATCCCGCCCATTCCCATCACGGTGCCGTCCGGTCCGTGCCAGACGTGGCGGAAGCTGCCGCCGACCCGAAAATCGACCTCGCAATGCTGCAGTGACCAGCCTGGAGGGCCGCTCAACCACCTCTTCAGCAGCTCAGGTCGGTTCATGGCCTCGAAGACCAGCTCGCGCGGTGCGTTGAAGAGGCGGGTCATCAGGACCTCGCGGTCGCTGGGCGTCGAGACGGACAGATCGGCGGTCGTCATCATCGTCACTCTCCTTTGGGTTTCATGCCTTTCTCGGCCTTCATCTCGTCGAGAAGGAGGTCGAGGCGCTGGAAGGTCGTCTCCCAGAACTGGCGATAGCCTTCGAGCCAGCCATTTGCGTCGGCGAGAGCTTGGGGCTCGAGCCGGCAGGGGCGACGTTGTGCGTCCCGTCCGCGCGAAATCAGTCCAGCGCGCTCCAGCATCTTGAGATGCTTGGAGATGGCCGGCTGGCTCATAGCGAAGGGCTGGGCCAGCTCGGTCACCGAAGCCTCGCCAAGGGCGAGGCGTGCCAGGATCGCCCGCCGTGTCGGATCGGCCAGGGCGGCGAAGGTGGTGTCGAGCCGGCTGGATGGCGTCATTTAATTACCAATTGGTTATATAACGTAGTTGTTATTTAACGTGGCGCAGCCGTTGTCAAGGCTGAGGGCGGGCAGCCCGGCCCTTCCGATCGATCTGTCATGCGGGGCAGGCATCTCCGCCCCGGCGTGTGAAATCCTTGTGCGCAATGGGGGAACGGGCGTATGTGCAGCGCTCATGAGCAACACTGATCCCGCCGCCTCAGCCCTGTCCGTCTGGATCGCGCTGGAAAGCCCCACCCATCACGCTCCTGGCGTGAACGGCATGATGGACCTCGTCGCCAAGGAGGTCGAAGGCCTGCCGATCGCGGTCGAGCGCCTGCCGGGGCGCGACGGCCTCGGAGACAGCGTGATCCTGAGGGCCGGGCTCGATAATGGCGAGAAGGCCATTTCGGTCATGTCACATCTCGACACGGTCCACCCGGTCGGGACGAGTGCCAAGGATTTGCCTGTCCGGATCGAGGGCGACAGGCTCTATGGTCCTGGCGTCTATGATATGAAGGGCGGTGCCTGGCTCGCCCTGCAAGCCTTCAAGGATGTGGCCAAGGCGGGCTCGGCCAAGCGGCCGATGATCTTCCTGTTCACGCCCGACGAGGAGATCGGCTCGCCGACCACCCGTTCGGTGATCGAGGATATCGGGCGGCAGTCGGCGGCGGTGCTGGTCACCGAGCCGGCGCGCGAAGGTGGCCGCATCGTCACGGCCCGCAAGGGTGTCGGCCGCTTCGACGTCAGGCTCGAGGGGCGCCCGGCCCATTCAGGCTCACGCCATGCTGACGGACGCAGCGCCATCCGCGAGGCGGCGCATCAGATCCTCGCCATCGAGGGCATGACGGACTATGCGCGCGGCATCACCATGTCGGTCGCCTTGATCGGCGGCGGCACGGCGGCGAACGTGATTCCGCAGCATGCCTGGTTCAGCGTCGATGTGCGCGTCACCACGCTTGCCGACGGTCAGATGATGGAGAACCGCATTCTTGGGCTCACGCCCCGCGATCCCGATGTGAAGATCACGGTGACGGGCGGCATGAATCGGCCGCCCTATGAGAAGTCGAGCACGGTCGCGCAGTTGTTCGAGACAGCGCGTGGCGTTGCAGCGAAGGTCGGCTTCGATCTTCAGGACTGCCCGATGACCGGTGGTGGTTCCGACGGCAATTTCACGGCGGCGCTCGGCGTGCCGACGCTGGATGGTCTCGGCATCGACGGCAATGGCGCCCATACGCTCGAGGAATACGCCCTGATCTCCTCGATCGCACCGCGTCGAGCCCTGATCAAGGGGCTGCTCGAAACGGTCTGAGCGCTCGGCTTCCCGCTTCCGCTTCTGCCCGAAATCCGCTCTGATGCTTCCCAAGGCCGCGTGACGGCTGTCCTTGGGAAGGGAAGCGGCATGAAGAACTGGATCGCAGGCGCCCTTGGCGCTGCTTGCATGGTGGTGGCGGGAATGGCAGCGGCACAGGACCTGATGGTCGAGAAGAAGGTGTTCGAGCTGCCGAGCTTCACGACGCAAGGCGGGCGCACACTCAAGAACGTCAAGGTCGGCTGGGAGAGCTACGGCACGCTCAATGCCGACAAGTCGAATGCGATCCTGATCTGCCATTTCTTCTCGGGCAATTCGCATGCCGCCGGCAAGTACGACGCAAGGGATGCCGCGCCAGGCTACTGGGATGCGATTGTCGGTCCCGGCAAGGCGATCGACACCAATAAGTACTTCGTCCTGTCCTCCGATACGCTGGTGAACCTCAACACCGGCGATCCGAAGACGACGACCACCGGCCCGGCTTCGCTCAATCCCGATACCGGGAAGCCCTACGCGCTCGATTTCCCGATCGTCACGGTCGGCGACTTCGTCAATGTCCAGAAGGCACTGGTCGAGAGCCTGGGTATCAGGAAGCTGGCGCTGGTCGCCGGCCCATCCATGGGCGCGCTCCAGACCTGGGAATGGGCAGCAAGCCATCCGGAGATGGTCGCCAAGGCGATGCCGGTCATCGGCGCGGCCGAAGCCGATGCGCAGCTCATCGCCTGGCTCGATGTCTGGGCGGCGCCGATCCTGGTCGATCCCAACTGGAACAAGGGCGACTATTACGGTGGCACCCCGCCCAATGCCGGCCTCGCCAAGGCGCTGGCAGTGGTGACGCTGCAGGCGAACCACCGTGACTGGACCAATGGCACCTTCGGGCGCAGGCCCGCCAAGGAAGGTGAGGACCCCGCCAAAGCGCTCGGAAACAGGTTCCAGGTCCAGAGCATTCTCGACAATGCCGGTGAGGCGCGCGCCAAGCTGTCAGACGCGAACCATTTCCTCTATCTCGTGAAGGCCAACCAGCTTTTTGCCGCTGGCGGAACCTCGCTCGCCAATGGCGCGTCGAAGATCAAGGCGCCGGTGCTGCTGATCACGCAGCCGAAGGATCTGGTCTTCACTGCGGATACCATCGCCAGCACGGTCGATGGCATGAAGCAGGGCGGCGTCGACATCTCCCACATCACCATCCAGGGCTCGCGTGGGCATCTCGACGGCGTCATCTCGATGAAGCAGGCCGAAGGGGCGATCCGGGCCTTCCTGGAGAAGTGAGGCGCGTCGGCGTCTCATGCTCGGTCCTGCACAGGGCATGGGCCTTTGAACGATGATGAGCGGCACATGCGCCGATGAACGGGCAAGCCTGGCCATGACTGTGATGCCCCTTTCAAGGGGGGCGGCCACGTCCTAGCCGCCTCCGACCACGGCCCGCACGCCATCGATGACGAATTGCACGGCGAGCGCGGCAAGGATCACGCCGAGCAGACGGGTCAGAACGACATTGCCGGTGACACCAAGGAGGCGCGCAATCGGCGTCGCCATGAGGAAGGTCACGAGGCATGAGGCGATCACCAGCCCGCAGATGACCGCCAGCGAGCCGAGCATGGCGAGATCGCCATTGGCGCGTCCGGCGAGCAGCATCATTGCGGTCAGCGAGCCGGGGCCTGCCATCAGGGGGATGGCGAGCGGGAAGGCGGCAACGTTGCGGATGTGGTCGAGAGTGATTGCGGTCTCGGCCGTCGCCTGCTTGCGCTCGTTGCGGCGCTCGAACACCATCTCGAACGAGATCCAGAACAGCAGCAGCCCGCCTGCGATGCGGAAGGCCGGCAGCGAGACGCCGAGCGCCTTCAGCACGATATCGCCCGCAAGTCCGAAGAAGGCCATGATGCCGAAGGCGATGATGCAGGCGCGCACCGCGACCTGCCTGCGCTCGTCGGCCGACATGCCGCGCGTCAGGGACAGGAAGATCGGTGCGAGACCCGGCGGATCGAGGGTGACCAGCAGTGTGACGAGGGCGGAGGTGAGATATTCCAGGAACATCGTGGAGCTTAGGCATGCTGCCGAGCCCGCGTCACTAGGCGTAGGAGCGAAATTTGCCGAGCGGTTTTCCGGCTCCGTCACGCGCTCGCGCCGGTCAAACATGGCGGCAATGTGGGAGGGCTCGGAAAGTGAGTCAAAAACGACTCGTAACGCGTTGACAAGGAACGGTTTTAATTTCTCTGGAGAGATTCGTCTTTTGCTGGCTTCGCGGGGCGGAATCGGATAGCCAGAAGCTTGAAAAATCGTAGAAAACGGGACCTCATCCCTTGAGCGAAGACGACAACGGCACGCGCGGCGGCCAGCCGGAAGACGCGCATTTCGGCGGCGACATCAAGCCGATCGCCATCACTGACGAGATGAAGAAGAGCTATCTCGATTACGCCATGAGCGTGATCGTCAGCCGCGCTCTTCCCGACGTCCGCGACGGCCTGAAGCCGGTGCACCGGCGCATCCTGTTCTCGATGCACGAGAACAAGAACCTGCCGGACCGGCCCTATACCAAATGCGCCCGCATCGTCGGCGATACGATGGGTAAGTACCATCCGCACGGCAACATGGCGGTCTATGACGCGCTGGTCCGCATGGCGCAGGATTTCTCGCTGCGCCTGCCCTTGATCGACGGTCAGGGCAATTTCGGCTCGATGGATGGCGATTCCGCGGCGGCCGATCGTTATACCGAGGCCAGGCTCGACAAGGCGGCGATGCCGCTGCTCGAGGATCTCGACCTCGACACCGTCGATTTCCAGCCGAACTATGACGGCAAGGAGCATGAGCCGCGGGTTCTGCCGGCGCGTTATCCGAACCTGCTCGTCAACGGCGCGGGCGGCATCGCGGTCGGCATGGCGACCAATATTCCGCCGCATAATCTCGGCGAGGTGATCGATGCCTGTATCGCGCTTATCGACGATCCCGAGCTCTCGATCGACGACCTGATCGAGATCGTACCTGGTCCGGACTTCCCGACCGGCGCCTCGATCATGGGCAAGAGCGGTATCCACTCCGCCTATCACACCGGTCGTGGCTCGATCGTGATGCGGTCCAAGACGCATATCGAGGAGCTGCGCAAGGAGCGCGAGGCGATCATCGTCACCGAGGTTCCCTACCAGGTGAACAAGGCTTCGATGGTCGAGAAGATCGCCGATCTGGTTCGCGAGAAGCGGATCGAAGGCATTTCCGATCTGCGTGACGAATCCAGCCGCGAGGGCGTGCGTGTCGTCATCGAGGTCAAGCGCGACGCCATGGCCGATGTCGTGCTGAACCAGCTCTACCGTTATACGCCGTTGCAGACTTCGTTCGGCGCCAACATGGTCGCGCTCAATGGCGGTCGGCCGGAGGTGTTGAACCTCAAGGACTTCATCTCGGCCTTTATCGAGTTCCGCGAGGAGGTCGTCTCCCGGCGCACGCGCTACCTGCTCAACAAGGCGCGCGAACGCGCCCATGTGCTCTGCGGCCTTGCCACCGCCGTCGCCAATATCGACGAGGTCATCCGCCTGATCCGCACCGCGCCGACCCCGGCGGCTGCGCACGCCTCGCTGATGGATCGCAACTGGCCGGCCGAGGATATCGCGCCGCTGATCGCACTGGTCGACGATCCGCGTCATCCGCTCAACCCGGACGGCACCTATCGCCTGTCCGATGCGCAGGCCAAGGCGATCCTCGAATTGCGCCTTGCTCGCCTGACCGCCCTCGGCCGCGACGAGATCGGCGAAGAACTCGCCAAGCTCGCAACCGAGATCGCGGATTATCTCGAGATCCTGCGCTCACGCGCCCGTATCCAGTCGATCATCAAGACCGAGCTCACCGAGGTGAAGGCTGCCTTCGCCACGCCGCGTCGCACGGTGATCCAGGACTGGGGTTCGGATCTCGACGACGAGGACCTGATCGCGCGCGAGGACATGGTGGTGACCGTGTCCCATGCCGGTTACATCAAGCGCGTGCCGCTCTCGACCTATCGGGCGCAGAAGCGTGGCGGCAAGGGCCGTTCGGGCATGTCGACCAGGGACGAGGATTTCGTCACCCGGCTCTTCGTTGCCGACACCCATACGCCGATCATCTTCTTCTCCTCGCGCGGCCAGGCCTACAAGGAGAAGGTCTGGCGGTTGCCGCTGGCGGCGCCGAATGCACGCGGCAAGTTCCTCAACAACATGCTGCCGCTGGAGAAGGATGAGCGCATCACCACGGTGATGCCGTTGCCGGAGGATGAGGAGAGCTGGGAGCGGCTCGACGTGATGTTCGCGACCCGGACGGGCAATGTCCGCCGCAACAAGCTCTCGGACTTCGTGCAGGTCAATCGCAACGGCAAGATCGCGATGAAGCTCGACGAGGGAGACTCCATCGTCGACGTCCAGATCTGCTCGGAGCATGACGACGTGCTGCTGACCACGGCGGCCGGCCAGTGCATCCGCTTCGCCGTGCCCGAAGTGCGCGTTTTCAAGGGGCGCGACTCGACCGGCGTGCGCGGCATCAACCTCGCCGATGGCGACGAGGTGATCTCGCTTGCCATCCTGCATCATCTCGATGCGACGCCGGATGAGCGCGCCGCCTATCTCAAGCGCGCTGCTGCTGCCCGCAAGGCCCTGAATGGCGAAGGCGACGACACCTCCGAGCCGGTCCAGGCGAGCGAGGGCGAGGAGGCCGCCAGCGATATCGAACTCGGCCAGGAGAAATATGCCGAGATGGGTGCTGCGGAGCAGTTCATCCTGACGGTGTCCGAGAAGGGCTACGGCAAGCGCACCTCGTCCTTCGAGTACCGGGTCACCGGACGCGGGGGCAAGGGCATCGTCGCCATGGTGGTGAACGAGCGCAACGGCAAGCTGATCGCCTCCTTCCCGGCGGTCGATACGGACCAGATCATGCTCGTGACCGATGGCGGGCAGGTGATCCGCGTGCCGGTCGACAAGGGACCGGACAACCGCATCCGCATTGCCGGCCGCTCGACCCAGGGTGTCACGGTGTTCAACACCGCAGCCGGTGAGAAGGTCGTCTCGGTCGAATGCATCGGTGATGCAGGGGACGACGAGGCCGAGGACGAAGGCCCTGCGCCTGCGGACGAGCCTGCTCAGGAAGGCTGAAGCCGGCTTGTTTCAGGTTTGAAATGACCTGAAGCTTGGGCTGTGGAACAACCGAGGCATGATGTCGAACATTCTCGACGTCATGCCGCCAGGACCGCGACAAGAACAGACAGCCAGATCGCAAACACGCCCAGGGCGAAGGCCCGCCGGGCGGGTACGACCTTCTCGTCACTATCTGCTGATACGGGTGTGGTTGCGATCCAGGTGACCGAGCCCAGTGAGGCAAAGCCGGCAAAGGCCAGGGTGACGATGACGATGTCGAGCCGCCGCCATGGCACCGGCTCATGCACACCCCAGTAGCCGAGGAACGCCATCCCCATTGCAAACATGGTGGCTGAGGCGGAACAGAGCCCGACGATCGATCCCGTTGGTGCACGCATGGCGTGGTTTCCGCGCTGACTGCGATGAGGAAACACCCGGTCCGTGGACAGGTCAATTGCGAGGCTGCGGKGGCAGGCCGCGGCTCAAATCTGCGCGGGTGGTGGCTGACTAAGCCGGGCGACCGTCAGCGCGTCAGGAGATTTGGCAGGGTGCTGCCGGCAGGACGCAAGGTGGCYTCCGAGTTGAGCGCCAGCGATGGACCTTCGAGCGGGCCCTGCAGGACGAGGGGCACCGTCAGGGAGCCGCTCTGCTGGGCCAGCTGGCCGGCCATCTCGATCCAGCCTTGCTGCAGGAATGCCTGGCCTGCGAGCGTGAGACGATAGGTCGGGCCCGTCATCTGGGCATCAGTGATTGTCGCGATGCCATCGGCGACATTCGCCGTAGCGCTCGCGCTGTCGAATGGCGTCTTGCCCTGCCGCCATTCCCGCAGGGCCGCCACAGGATTGCGCTCGGCACGACGCAGCAGGTCGATGAAAGCAAAGCCGCCAAGCTCGCCTTGACGCAGACTGAGGCTCGCCTTTCCGTTCAAGGAGGCGAGAACGGCCTCGGCCGTGGTGCCCGTGCCATCCAGCGCGAACTGCAGATTGCCTTGCCCGCTCAGTCTCGGCAGTTCGGGCAGGTCGGTTGCGCTTTGCCCGAGATTGATCCGGTCGAGATTGCCTTGCAGCTTCACGTCGATGGTGTTCGGGGTCGCACTCGCAAGCAGGCGGCCCTTGACGCTGCCGCCATAGGCAGTCGCGCGAAGCAACCCGGCCTCGAAGCGGCCCTTCTTGACGAGCAACTGGGTCGCGACATCACTGAGACGGGCGCCGCCGAGGCGGGCGGCATCCACCGAGACGCGCAGGTCGATGTCATGGGCCGTCCAGGCCTCGAATTCGAGCGGCGTCGGGTTGGCGAGCCCGGTGCCGGGTTTGGGCAGGCCGAGCCGATTGGTCATGCGGCCAAGATCGAGCGTCGCGCCGGCGAGTGTTCCGGAGAGGGACCAGCGTTGGCCGGCTTCGCCGAGCATGATCGCGCCGTCGAGGCGGTCCCCGTCGAAGATGGCGCTTGCGTTGCTGAGCGAGATCTCGTTGGCCTTGATCTGGGCTTCAGCGGCGATGCTGAGCTGTCCGATGGCAGGCGCGAGGCGGGGCGTTTCACCGAACCAGTCGAACAGTTCCGGGAGCGACGGCGTCGAGAGGCTCAATTGCCCATTGAAGACCGGCTCGCGCAGGCCGGATCTTATGCCGTCAAGGCGCAGGTTCATCCGTTCGGAGGTCGCGGACAAGGAGAGCCTGGCGCTTTCCCCGGCGACCGGCCAGACAACACTGAGATTGGTCGCGACGCCGCGCCAGGTCACGGAGCCCGAGGCGATGATCGGCTCCTCGGGGTCGCGGTCCTCGATGATCAGATTGACATCGCGCAGGATGGTGCGGATCGCGCCTTCGGCCCGCGCAAAGACCGAACCCGAAATGATCACGATCCGGCTCTGGTTCGTGAGGCTGGTGAGATAGGCAAGGGGCGGCGCGAGCCATTCCGAGAGCTCATCGTCCCTGCCTGAAACTGTGGCATCGATTTGGGGAGAGATCAGATCGATCCGGTCGAAGGAGAGGCGCCCTGCCAGAAGCGGCAGCAGGCGGGCGCGGGCCTTGAGCTGCGACGCCTTGCCGGAGAGCAGGCCGTCATGTTGCTTGAAGCTGACTTGCGAGAGCTCGACCCGCGGCAAAGGCAGAAGGACGATGCTCGCATGCTCGAGGCTGGTCACCTTGAGGCCGGTGCGATCCTCGATGCGGGCAACGACATGTCGCTCGACCAGCCCAACGGCAACGCCCCAGGATTGCAGGCCAAGCAGCAGGCCGATGGCGAGCGAATAGGCGAGAATGGAAACGCGTCGTGTCATGGGCCTTCGGCCGGGCTGCAACCGGAATCGAACCGGAGGTCAAGCTAAAATTGTTTATGACGATGCCGGGCGGCTTGTCGAGTTGAGGAGCCTATTTCCGGCATACAAGCTGTGGATCGGCAAAGAGAGCCGCAACGCCTTACGGTGTCACCCCTTCGTGCCACCGGCTCGTGCCAGAATGATGGCGGGATAGAGGCCGGCGATCACGATCAGCAACGCGGCCAGCGCTCCGTCTTCGAACATGCCGCGTGAGGCATGTCCGTAGACGATGGTTGCGAGCGTGTCGACGTTCAGCGGTCGCAGCAGCAGCGTCGCGGGCAGCTCCTTCAGACAGTCGACGAATACGAGCAAGGCGGCCGCAGCGATGGCAGGGCGAGCGAGCGGCCAATGCACCTGCCGCAACACCTCGCCCGAGCTTGAGCCGAGGGCGCGCGCGGCATCGTCGATCCTCGGCGAGATCCGGGCGAGACCGCTCTGGATGCCGGAGATCGCGATCGACAGGAAGCGTACGACATAGGCAATCACGAGAGCGGCACCCGAGCCGATCAGGATGAGACCAGGACTGACGCCGAACAATGCGGAGACGGTGTCGGCGACGAGATTGTCGAAGGCGGCAAGCGGGACGAGCAGTCCAAGCGCGAGCACCGTGCCGGGCAGCGCATAGCCAAGCGAGGCGATGCGCGCGAACGCCGGCAGCCAGGTTTCGCGGCCGAGCCGGCCTGCAGCCACGATGCAAAGGCCAAGCGTCACCACGATCAGCGCGGCGCCAGCCGACAGCAGCAGGGCATTCAGGAGATTGCGCAGCAGGGCCATGTCGAACTGATGCAGCAGGCCGCGCGTCAGGACCTCCTGGAGGAGAAAGCCCATCGGCAGAAGCGCGCCAAGCAGCAGGGGCAGGGCGCAGGCGGCGCTGGCTGCGAGCGCAATGCGCCCGGACAGGAGCCGGCGGCCGACGGCGCGGGGCTGGCGCACCGAGAGCGTGAAGCGGCGCGCGCCGCGCAGTCTCGCCTCGGTTGCGATCAGGGCGACCACGAGGAGAAGCATCACGCAGGAGATCTGGGCTGCGCCCGCCAGAGAGCCGCGATTGAGCCAGGTCGTGTAGATCGACAGGGTCAGGGAGCGGACCCCGAGATATTCGGTCGCGCCGATATCGTTGAGTGTTTCGAGCAGTGCCAGGGTCAACCCTGCAACGAGCGCCGGGCGCGCCATGGGCAAGCCAATCCGCCAGAACAAGGTGCCGTGCGCAGCTCCGAGCGTCCGCGCCGACTCGACGATCGTCGCGCTCTGCAGGCCGAACAGCGCCCGGACGCTGAGATAGACGTAAGGGTAGAGCACGATCCCCATGACGAAGATCGCGCCCGCCAGATTGCGCGGATCGGGAAACCAGTAGTCACGCAGGCTGCGATAGCCCGTCACCGCACGCAAGGCCGTTTGCAGCGGCCCCTGGAAGCCCAGGAACTCGACGTAGATATAGGCCGTCAGATAGGTCGGGATCGCCAATGGCAGCACGAGCAGCCATTCGAAGGCGCGACGGCCGGGAAACTCATATTGGGTGACGAGCCAGGCCGTGCCGACGCCGATGAGGCTGCAGAGCAGGCCGACGCCGGCAAGAAGCATGGCGGTGTTCGCCAGCGCATCGGGAATGACATTGGCGACAAGATGCGGCCAGATCGACGATGCTGCCGACGAAAGCGCGGTCAGGCCGAGCGCGAGAACTGGTAGCGCGACAAGCCCGGCACCCGCAACCGAGGCCCAGACAAAACGGCTCGACGGCCGCCACAGGCGTGGCGACCGTCGCATTTCTCCAGCCGTGGGAGACAGGCTCAATTGTCGAAGCCGACCTTGTCGACGAGGTCAGCGGCCGCCTTGCGGTTCTTGCCGATCTCGGTCAGCGGGGTGGTGTCGACATTGACCTTGCCGAGCAGCTTCACAGCGGCGCTTTCCTTGACGTCCGGGTTGACCGGGAACTCGAAATTGCCGTCGGCATAGATGGTCTGCGCCTTGTCGCCAAGCATGTACTCGATCAGCTTGACCGCGTTTTCACGATTGGGGGCGTGTTTGGCGATGGCGGCGCCCGAGATGTTCACATGGGTGCCGCCATTGGCGAAGGTGGTCTTCAGCGGCTTGATCGCCTCGAACCAGCCCTTCTGCTCGTTCGCAGCAGTGCTCATCAGGCCGATATAGTAGGTGTTGATCACTGCGATATCGCAGAGCCCGGACTGGATGTCGCGCGCGACTTCACGGTCGCCGCCGCCGGGCTTGCGCGCGGTGTTGGCCTTGAGTGCCTTGAGCCACGCCTCGGTCTTCTCGGCGCCGTTGCGCGCGAGATAGGCGGCAAAGAGAGCGTTGTTGTAGGGGTGCTGACCGCCGCGGATGCAGAACTTGCCCTTCCACTTCGGGTCGGCGAGGTCCTCATAGGTGATCGCATCCTGCGGCACGCGATCCTTCGAGACGACGACGATGCGGGCGCGCTTGGTCAGGGTGACCCAGTTGTCCTGCGGATCGCGCAGTTGCGCCGGGACGATCTTGTCGACAGCCGCCGACTTGATCGGCTGGGTGACGCCGGCATTGGCGGCCGAGATCATCTGCGCGGCGTCGACCATGATCATGACATCGGCCGGGCTGTTTGCGCCCTCGGCCTTGATGCGCTCCTCGAGTCCGTCCTTCAGGAACACCGTGTTGACCTTGATGCCGGTGTCCTTGGTGAAGGCCTCGACGACGGGATTGAGCAGGGCCGGCTCGCGCGTCGTGTAGAGATTGACGCTCTGGGCCAGGACCGGGGTAGCGAGCAGGCAGGACGCCAGGGCGATGAGGCACAGGCGAGTTTTGTCGATCATGGTTCGCTCCTTCGGGCGTAGATGCCCTCTGCACGTTCGTGGTGCTGGAGCGGTAGTGCCTGACGCTAGGGCGGTCAATTGAAAAGCGTTATAGATCAATCGCTTATAGGTTTTCTAAGTTGCACCCTCTTTAGATTAATTCAAAGAAGATGCGCCTCCGAACCAGCGTCCAAGACTGACATCGGGCCGCCGAAAGTCGGCCGGCAGGCCTGTTGGAACTAAGGCAAAAGCCGGAACGCCGGCCCGGCGATCACGCGGACCGGCCCGCGCGTTGGCGGATCGATCGAGCCGCGCAATTCGATTGCATCGCTCATCACGGTCTCGTCACGGAGCGAGGCTTCGCGCGTGCGCAGCTTGCGGCGCAGCGCCTGCATCTGCGCTTCGACGCGTGAAATGCCGACCCGCTCGTCGATGCCGCGCCGATCGCCGGCGCTGAGCTCCCGCGCCGATCTGAAATCGACGAAATCGCGCCGGCTATAGGGCCACTGCGACGAGCCCGTGAAGGTCGTGACCTTGCCGTCCAGAACGACGCTGTCGCCGGGACGAAGCGTGATATCGCGCAACAGCGAGACGCGGCGCTCGCCGCTGGAGACAATCGCCGGCCGGCAGGCTGGATCAGAGGATTTCTCGTGGCCATAGGCAACGGGGAGCGAGCCATAGGTCTTGCCATCTGCCGAAACGGCGCCGTCGATCGTGCTGGCACCGGCGGGAACGCGGAAGACCTTGACCGGGACGCCGGGGTTCATCGCCCGGCAGAGGGCGTCGTGTGCCGTTAGGTCAGACTGGGCATTCAGATTGCCGATCGGCGCATGAAAGCCGTCGCAGAGCCGCACGCAGATGGTGCGCGCGCCATGTCCACTGCCGGAGACGGTATCGAGGCGTGCAACGCTGTGCTGCGTCGTGGGGCGCCGGGCCGCCTGACGCGGAGGTTCGACCGTCCTGAAAGGGTTCAAGACCACGGGCGGGTGCGCGATGCGCCCGTTCGGTACGCTGCGCGTCAGGGGCAGGTTCCAGATGCCACGCGCGGGCGCATAGGCGATGGGGGCATGATAGGCGCCGGCTTGCGGGGCGCGCATAGCACGGCGGTTCGCCGCTTCCTGGAGCTGAAAGTCGCGGACGCCGGCATCGTCGCCAGCCTGGACGAGCGAGATCGTGCCGATCGCGCCACCCGCTCCGAGCACAAGGCCAAGCGCAGTCATCGCCGCGAAGCGGCCCGTTCGTTTCTTGCCGTGAGCATTACGCTCCAGCGCAACGACGGGGACAGGGCTGCCTAATGGTGGGTCTTCCCGGTCGGGGATCTCACGGACACGAAACATCGCGTCTACTCCACTCGCGCTTGTTCTTCGTCCGCCGCCCTTGGGGTGTAGTTTACTTTTCGTTAATCATCAACGGCCCGTCGGCGTTCGCGCATGCAAAACGGGCGCGATGCTTAACGCAGCGTGCCCGGCCAAAATGCCTGGAGAGGGGTTCAGCTTTCCGGCGAAATGACGATGCGCTGCATGTTCGAGGCGGTTGCGGTTTCACCTGAGCCGCTCTCGAAACGGCCGCGCAGCTCGATCGTGGTGGCATCACCGATCTTCGCCTCCCGCACCGTCATGTCGCGACGCAGGGCCAGCATCTGGCCTTCACGGCTGGAAACGCCGACCGTGTCGTCGATCATCCGGCGTTGATTGGCGTTGAGTTCGTTCGACGACCGAAAATCGCGGAAATTCCTCGGGTTGTAAGGCCAGGTGGAAGAGCCCTCAAAGGTTGTCACCTTGCCATCAAGCACCACCGAGTCGCCTGGGCGCAGGGTGAAATCCCGCAGAAGAGAGACACGGCGATCACCGGCAGACGGGACGGTGGGCCTGCAGCCCGGGTCGGACGATGTCTCGTGACCATAGGCAACGGGCAGGGAGCCATAGGTCCTGCCGTCGGAGGCCACGGCGCCGTCGATATCCGCGGCGCCGGCAGGAACGCGGAAGACCTTGACCGGGATGCCGGGATTCATCGCCGTGCAAAGGGCCTCATGCGCCGGCCAGTCAGCTTGCGATCGCAAATGGCCAAGCGGCATGTGATAGCCGTCGCACATCCGTACGCAAATGGTGCGGGAGGCGCCTGATCCGGTATCGTAACGGGCCGTTGCACGGAGAGTGCTTACGGTCGCTCCATCGCGCGGCTTGCCGCGTTCGCGCAGGACGGGGGGATGTTCGATCCGGCCATCCGGGTATGAGCCGAAGAGCGGCAGCCTCCAGCCTGAACTGACCGGAGCATAGGTCAAGGCCGCGGCACTGGGCGCACGTCTCGCTGCTTCCTGAAGATGGAAGGCACGAACGCCGGCGTCATCACCAGCCCGAACGAGGGTGACGGTCAGCGCCGTGCCGCTCGCTCCGAGAACCAATCCGAGCAGCACCATGGCTGCATACCGCGTCAGAGCGGCCCTTCGGGAAGGAGACGGATGGATTCCGGGYGGAGTATGGCCCGACAGCGGCACGGCATTTCTTATGCGGAACATCGACGACTTTGCTTATGGCAGGGATCACTCACCCAGCGTTATGCAAGCCGCCGTTCTCTCCGCTTTAAGGCACAAGGTTGCCTTTGATGCATTCTGCAGAAATACGCCACGAACTGCAGGAGATGCGAAGTTCGTGGCGCAGGAACGATTGAGAGGGAGGCTTTGACCGCCCTCAGAGGTCCGGGCCGCGCACCGCCTGCGGGATGGCTACGGGCACAGCGGAGCTGGGCACGCTCTCGCGCTCGCCGCGACTGCGGCCGGAGAGCCAGGTGTCGACCTTGTCGAGGTAGAAATAGATCACCGGCGTGATGTAGAGCGTCAGCAGCTGCGAGACGATCAATCCGCCGACCACGGCGATGCCGAGCGGCTGCCGGAGCTCGGCGCCGGCGCCCGCGCCGAGTGCGATGGGAAGCACGCCGAAGATCGCGGCAAAGCTCGTCATCATGATCGGACGGAAGCGGACAAGCGCCGCCTCGCGGATGGCGGTCAACGCGTCGTCCCCCTGTTTACGACGCTCGATCGCGAAATCGACCATCATGATCGCGTTCTTCTTGACGATGCCGACCAGCATCAGGATGCCGATGATCGCGATCACCGACAGGTCCATGTTGAAATACTGCAGGGCGAGCAGCGCTCCGAGGCCGGCAGAGGGGAGGCCGGAGAGGATGGTGATCGGGTGGATGAAGCTCTCGTAGAGAATGCCGAGGATGATGTAGATCACCAGGATTGCGGCGAAGATCAGCAGGCCTTGCCCCTTCAGCGCATCCTGGAACAGCTGGGCGGAACCGGCGAAGCTCGTCACGATCGAGGCCGGCAGATTGACGTCGCGCTCGGCCGCGCGGATGGCGTTGACGGCGTCGCCAAGCGAGATGCCCGGCGCCGTGTTGAACGAGATTGTCACCGCCGGCTGCTGCGAAATGCGGTTCACCGCGAGCGGGCCGACGCTGGGCTTGATCGTCGCCACCGTTTCCAACGGCACGTTCAGGCCGTTCGCAGCCTTGAGCAGCAACCGCGAGAGCACAGCGGGATCCTGCTGATAGGCGCGATTGGCCTCCATGATGACCTGATAATCGGTCGAGGGGGTGAATATCGTCGCGATCTGGCGCGAGCCGAAAGCGTTGCCCAGTGCCTGCCGGATCTGGTCACTGGAAATGCCCAGGCTCGCGGCGCGTTCGCGGTCGATGTCGATCGAGAGCTGCGGGTTGCGCAACTGCAGATCGATATTGGCATCGCGCAGCTGCGGAAGCCGCGCGAGCCGCTGCTGCATCAGCGGAGCATAGGCGAAGAGCGCATTCAGGTCCGGTCCTTGCAGCGAATAGAGGTACTGCGCGCGTGACGACCGGCCGGCGTTGAGGTTGATGTTCTGCACCTGCTGGAACACCGCAGTGATACCCGGCACGTCGCCGGTCGCGCGCCTCAACCGCGAGATCACCACCTCGGCCTTCTCGCGCTGATCCTTGGGCTTGAGCGCGATGAACATGAAGCCGTTATTGGTGGCGTTGAAGCCGCCGATATTCGACGTCAGATAATCGACTGCCGGATCGGCCTTGACGATTTCGGCGATGCGGATCTGGCGCGCCGCCATCGCCTCGAATGACGTGTCGGGCGGGCCTTCGGTCGATGCGCGCAGGAGGCCGGTATCCTCGGTCGGGAAGAAGCCCTTCGGGATGTCGATATACATCTGCGCCGAGATATAGACCGTCGCCAGCGTGAAGATCAGCATCAGGATGCGCGCCTTCAGCACGCAATCCAGGGTCCAGCGGTAGGCGCCCAGCATCCCCTGGAAGCCGGCCTCGAAGACGCGCTCGATCAGGTTCGGCTTCTTGTGGTGATCATGCGCCTTGAGGAAACGGGCGCAGAGCATCGGGGTGAGGGTCAGGGAGACGAAGCCCGAGACGATGATCGCGGCCGCGATCGTGCCGGCAAACTCCGTGAAAACCTTGCCGACGACCCCGCCCATGAAGAAGACGGGAATGAAGACGGCAACGAGCGAAATGGTGATCGAGAGAATGGTGAAGCCGATCTCGCGCGAGCCGTCGAGGGCCGCCTGGAACGGTTTCTTGCCCATCTCGATATGCCGGATGATGTTTTCCAGCATGACGATGGCGTCATCGACGACGAAGCCGACCGCGAGCGTCAGTGCGAGCAGCGAGATGTTGTCGAGCGAATAGCCGAGCGCGTGCATGATCGCGAAGGTACCGACCAGCGAAATCGGCAGGGCGAGCGTCGGAATCAGCGTCGCGGCCAGGCTCTTCAGGAACAGGAAGATCACCATGATCACGAGCGCGATCGCGATCATCAGCGAGACCTCGACATCCTCCACCGCCTCCCGGATCGGGATCGAGCGGTCGTTCAGGACATTGAGTTCCATCGCGGCTGGARGTTGCTCGCGATAGGCCTCGAGCCTGGACTTGATGCTGTCGACGACCTCGACGGTGTTGGCGTCGGACTGACGATAGACCGCCAGCATGATCGAGCGCTGCCCGTTGAACCAGCTGCCGGTCTGGTTGTTCTCGACGGAGTCGTAGACCTGTGCCACGTCCTCGAGGCGGATCGGCACGCCGTTCTTCTGCGAGATGATGAGGTTGCCGTACTCGGCGGCGCGCTCCATCTGGCCCGTGGCGCCGAGCGTCAGGCGCTGGTTCTCGCCATTGAGCGTGCCGACCGGGGAATTGGAGTTGGCGGCGGCGATCGCATTGCGGACATCGCTCAGTGCCAGGCCGCGAGCCGAGACGGCGTCGGGATTGACCTGTACGCGCACGGCGTATTTCTGCGCGCCGAAGATGTTGACCTGCGCGACGCCAGGCAATTGCGAGATCTGCTGCTGCAGGATGTTCTCGCCGAATTCATGGACTTCGTAGAGCGGTTTCGTCGCCGAGGTCAGCACCATGAACAGCACCGGCTGGTCGGCCGGATTGACCTTCCTGAAGCTGGGTGGCGAGGGCAGCTCCGGCGGCAGCCGACGAGCGGTGGCACTCAGCGCGGCCTGCACGTCGAGCGCTGCGCCGTCGATATTGCGGTTGAGGTCGAATTGCAGCGTGATCGAGGTCGCGCCGAGCTGCGAGACCGAGGACATCGAGGTGATGCCCGAGATCGAGGCGAATTCGCGCTCCAGCGGTGCGGCGACCGAGGAGGCCATCGATTCGGGGCTCGCGCCCGGCAGGCGGGCGCTGACATTGATCGTCGGGAAATCGACCCGCGGCAATGCCGCGACCGGAAGCTGTTTGAAGGCGAACAACCCGAAGATCAGAAAGGTTGCCATCAGGAGTGTCGTCATCACCGGACGACGGATGCAGGCCTCCGGGAGGTTCATCAGCCAGCACTCCCGCGCTGCGAGGTCTGGTTGGGCGGCGGCCTCTGGCCGCCCCGGTTGCGCTCGACCGCGCGGGCGCCATCGGTCAGCAGGAGCTGGCCGTCGATGACGACCGTCTCGTCGCCCTTCAGGCCCGACGCAAGTACGACGCGGTCATCGATGGTGCGGTCGACGGTGACCGGGCGGGCGCGGGCGACGCCGTCCTCGATCACGAAGACGAAGGTGCCGTTCTGGCCGTTCTGGACGGCTTCGCGGGGCACGGTCAGCGCATCGGGCTCGACACGCAGGGTCAGGCGGACCTGGCAGAGGGCGCCGGGCCACAGGGTCTCGTCAGGATTGTTGAAGATCGCGCGCATCTGGATCGTGCCGGTCGTCGCATCGACGAGATTGTCGATGACCGCGATCTTGCCCTCGACGCCGCGGCTCGCACCCTGCTGCGTGGCAACCGCCACGGCCGTGCCGGCATTCATCGCTTCGCGGATGCTGGACAGCTGGCGCTGCGGCAGGGCGAAGCTGACATAGATCGGATCGATCTGGTTGATCGTCACCAGCGTGGTCGAATTGTCGCCGGTCTTGGCGATATTGCCTTCCTTGAGGCCGGCTACGCCAATCCGGCCCGAAACCGGGGCGGTGATGGTGTAATAGGTCAGCTGGACCTTGAGGGCGTCGACCGCTGCCTCACCGCCACGGACGCTGGCCTTGAGCGTCGCGACCTGGGTGCGGGCGGTGTCGAGACGCTGGTCGGTGGCGAAATCGCGCTTGGCGAGTTCTTCCGCCCGGCGCAGATCGGCTTCGGCGGAGGCGAGCGAGGCCTTGTCGCGGGCAACACCCGCTTCGGCCTGTTTCAGCAGCGCTTCCGCGAGGCGGGAGTCGAGGCGGAAGAGCATGTCGCCCTTCTTCACATAGCCGCCATCGGGGAAGCCGACCTCTATGATCTGCGTATCGACGCGCGAGCGCACCGCAACGCTCGAGAGTGCCTGCACGGTGCCGATCGCGTCGAGCCTGACCGGCATCGGCCGGCGTTCAGCCTTGGCCGTGACGATCGTCACGGGTGGGCGTTGTTGTCCCGAAGCGCGTGATGATGGGGCCGCGGCCTGCTGGGCCGGCTGGGCATAGGGCGGGATGATCTTTCCGTAGGGAATGCGATCGAGCGGAGGAGGGACTGATCGGCCGGAATAATGGAGACCCGCGCCAGCTGCGACCGCGCCGACGGCGGCCACGACAACAACGCGCCCGAAAGACAAGACAGCCATGCGAAACCTTGCGCCAGAGCGGGACAGACTCTGTACCATTTGGAACGGTCGTCCCTAAACCGTCCTAGCCGCAAGCATTTAGCATGCCGGCAGGTGGTTTTGGGCGCAAGCGCGAAACAGCGTTTGTCTCACGATGTAGCGAGGATGTGACAGAGTATATCTTGCGGACGTGCGTCTGCGATCATTGCACGCCGCACGAGCATGTCAAAGTACCGTAACGACAATGCCGACCGTCATGCAGAACAGGCAGGCGACACCCAGAGCAAACACAGCCGCGCGCACTGGGACCCGGTTGGACCCGGTATGGATCAAGGTGTGCACGATGCGCGTCAGCACGAAGGCCCAGGCAAGGGCAACAATCACCGTGCCGGTCGCGCCGACCTCCATGGCGAGCATGATCAGCGCGAAGAAAATGACCGGCGTCTCGAACTGATTGGCATAGTTCGCAGCGGCGAGGCGGGCACGCTCCGGATAGCGCTCGGTCGAGACCGCGATATCGGCCATCCCGACCTCCTTGTTCCGGAAGGCGACACGACGGCGCTGGAACAGGATGCCGAGCACGACGAAGGTCCACAGGATCTGAGCCAGGGCGGGGTAGACCAATTGGATCGTCATGGGCGGCTCGCCTCTCGCTGTTCATGCAAAGGAAAACCCTCACCCCGGGAGGTTGCCGGCAGATCACGCTGCGTTTGGACGAAATCGTCCAAACGCAGAAAACGTGATCGATTCTCATAGTTTAGAGCATGCTCAGTGCGAAAACCGTTGCCACTTTTTCGCAGCATGCTCTTGGGGCAATTTCGCGGTATGAGGGCCAATCGGCGTCACGATGGTATCGGCGAGGCCTGGGCCTCAGGATCGCGTCGGGTAGTTCGGGCTTTCGCGCACGATGGTGACATCGTGGACATGGCTCTCGCGCAGGCCGGCACTGGTGATGCGGATAAACCGGGCCTTGGACTGGTAGTCGGCAAGATCGCGCCCGCCGACATAGCCCATCGCAGCCCGCAAGCCGCCCGCGAGCTGGTGCAGCACGCCGGAGACCGGCCCCTTATAGGCGACCTGACCCTCGATGCCTTCCGGCACCAGCTTCAGGGCATCCTTGATGTCCTGCTGGAAGTAGCGGTCGGCCGAGCCGCGCGCCATCGCGCCGACCGAGCCCATGCCGCGATAGGATTTGTAGGAGCGCCCCTGGTAGAGGAAGGTTTCGCCCGGCGTTTCGTCTGTGCCGGCAAGCAGCGAGCCGACCATGGCGCAGGAGGCGCCGGCGGCCAGCGCCTTGGCGAGGTCGCCGGAATATTTGATGCCGCCATCGGCGATGACCGGAATGCCCGCCTTGCTCGCCGCCGAGGCTGCGTCCATCACCGCGGTGAGCTGCGGCACGCCGACGCCCGCGACGATGCGGGTGGTGCAGATCGAGCCCGGCCCGATGCCGACCTTGATCGCGTCGGCGCCGGCATCGATGAGAGCCTGCGCACCGGACGCGGTGGCAACGTTGCCGGCAATGATCTGAACGGTATTGGAGAGTTTCTTCACCCGGGTGACCGCTTCCAGCACCTTGGCGGAATGGCCATGGGCGGTGTCGACGACGATGATGTCGACACCGGCGTCGATCAGCAGCTCGGAGCGCTCGAAGCCGAGATCGCCGGTCGTAGTCGCCGCTGCAACCAGGAGACGACCCTGCGCGTCCTTGGCGGCATGCGGGTGGGCGACCTGCTTCTCCATGTCCTTGACGGTGATCAGGCCGATGCAGCGGAAATGATCATCGACGACCAGCAGCTTCTCGATGCGGAACTGGTGGAGCAGGCGGCGTGCCTCCTCCTGGGTCACGCCTTCGCGCACCGTGATCAGGCGATCCTTGGTCATGATCTCGGCGACGGGCTGCTCGGGGCGGTCGGCGAAGCGGACATCGCGGTTGGTCAGGATGCCGACGAGCTTGCCCTTGTGTCCCTGCGGGCCGCGCTCGACCACGGGGATGCCCGAGATCGAATGGTGCCGCATCAGAGCAAGCGCGTCGCCCAGTGTCTCGTCCGGGAAGATCGTGATCGGGTTGGCGACCATGCCCGATTCGAATTTCTTGACGAGCCGCACCTGCGCGGCCTGCTGGTCGGCCTCCAGATTGCGGTGGACGACGCCGAGGCCGCCGGCCTGCGCCATGGCAATCGCCATCCTGGCCTCGGTCACCGTGTCCATCGCCGAGGCGATGATCGGCAGGTTGAGCGAGATCGTCTTGGTGAGCTTGGTCGAGATATTGACGTCGGCCGGCATCACTTCGGACGGCCCCGGCTCGAGCAGGACGTCGTCGAAGGTCAGGCCGTCGCGGATGAGGGTGTCACTGATGCTTGCCATCGCCAACTCCAAGCCCATGCGGGGCATTTCAGGGTGGGCGACAACATGCGCCCGCTACCGAGTTGACGAGGCCCGATATCATGCGTGCGGCATCGCCGCTAGTGGCCTCAGCCGAAATTGAGGCGGATTATGCTGCGCTGCGATAACGCGACTCATGCGACAGGCGCAGAGCGTCTCTTCGCGATCCAGGCAAAATGGCCGTGTTCATGCCACATCCGGCGTGGCAAAGAACAAAACTCTCCGATCCCGGCTCCGGGCCGCAAGGTTCCTTATCCGTGCAACGCGCCAAACTCCTGCCCCTGATCGTCGCCTGCGCGCTGTTCATGGAGAACACCGACTCCACCGTGATTGCGACCTCGCTGCCGGTGATCGCGCAATCGCTGGGCGAGGACCCGATCGCGCTCAAGCTGGCGCTGACCTCCTATCTCGTCAGCCTCGCGGTTTTCATCCCGATCTCGGGCTGGATGGCCGATCGCTACGGCGCCCGCACGATTTTCCGCACGGCGCTCGGCGTCTTCATGCTTGGCTCGATCCTGTGTGCGATCTCGAATTCGCTCGGGGCTTTCGTCGGCGCGCGCTTCGTTCAGGGCATGGGCGGTGCCATGATGGTGCCCGTCGGTCGGCTGGTGATCCTGCGCAGCGTCGAGAAATCGCAGCTCGTCAGTGCGCTGGCCTATCTGACCGTGCCGGCCCTGGTCGGGCCGGTGGTCGGGCCGCCGCTGGGTGGCTTCATCACCACCTATTTCGACTGGCGCTGGATCTTCTTCATCAATATCCCGATCGGGCTGATCGGCATCGTTCTGGCGAGCCGCTTCTTCGAGGATGTCCGCGAGGAGGACGTTGCGCCGCTCGATCTCCGGGGCTTCATGCTGTCGGCCTTCGGCTTCGCGGCGCTGATGCTGGGGCTTGCGACCGGCGGCCGGCATCTGGTGCCGATCGAAGCCTCGATCGGCTTCGTGATCGCGGGCCTGGCCTCGCTGATGACCTATCTCTGGCATGCGCGCCGAACGGCCTATCCGGTCCTGAATCTCTCGCTCTTCAAGATCCCGACCTACCGGATCGGCGTGCTCGGCGGCTCGATCTTCCGGGTCGGCATCGGGGCGATCCCCTTCCTGCTGCCGCTGATGCTTCAGCTCGGCTTTGGCTATGACGCGCTGCATTCCGGCCTGATCACGTTTGCGTCCGCCGCCGGCGCCATGATCATGAAGACGCTGGCCAAGACGATCCTGGCGCGGTTCGGCTTCCGCCATGTCCTGATCTTCAATGCGCTGATCGGATCGGCCTTCCTGTCAGCATCCGGGCTGTTCACGCCGACGACACCGCAATGGCTGATGCTCAGCGTGCTGCTGATCGGTGGGTGCTTCCGCTCGCTGCAATTCACCGGCATCAATGCGCTGAACTATGCCGATGTCTCGAACCGGGACATGTCGAGCGCGACCAGCCTCTCCAGCGTGGCGCAGCAATTGTCGCTCAGCCTCGGGATCACGATCGGCGCATTCGCACTGGAGGCGGCGAACATGCTGAACGGCGGCAAGGCGCTGGGTGCGCATGATTTCTGGCCGGCCTTCGTGCTGGTCGGGCTGATTTCGGCCTCGTCGGCCCTCTGGATGACGCGGCTTGCCCCCGATGCCGGCGCCGAGGTTTCCGGTCACGCACCGCTCAGCGCGCGCAAGGCAACGGCCCAGGCAATCGAGGATCAGAAGCCGCTGGACTGAAGGGCTGGCCGGCAACTCCAGCGCTCAGGCGAGGGGGTAAGCAGGGGGCGCCGTCTAGACCTCCCCCTGGCGCGTTCGGAAGGCAGATCAGCCCTCTGTGTCCGCTGCCGGCTGTTCCTTGCGACGATAGCCGGTCGCCAGCACGTAGAGTTCCGAGGAATCCGCCCGGCTCGCTGCCGGCTTGACGTTGCGCACGGTGGTGAAGTCGCGCTTGAGCATGGCGAGCAGCTCGGCGCTTTCGCCGCCCTGGAACAGCTTTGCCAGGAAGAAGCCGCCGGGAGCCAGAATCGAATAGGCGAATTCCAGCGCGGCCTCGGCCAGCGCGATGATCTTGAGATGGTCGGTCTTCTTGTGGCCGGTGGTGTTGGCCGCCATGTCCGACATCACGCCATCGGCCCGGCCGCCGAGCCGCTCGGTCAGCAGGGCAGGGGCCTCGTCGGCCATGAAATCCATCTCGATGAGATCGACGCCGGGGATCGGATCGACGTGCAGCAGGTCGATGCCGACGATCGCGCCCTTGCCCCGCTCGAGCCCGATGCGCTGCGCCGCGACCTGGCACCAGCCGCCTGGCGCGCAGCCGAGGTCGATCAGCTTCTGGCCGGTCTTCAGGAACTTGTAGYGGTCGTCCATCTCCTCGAGCTTGAACGCCGCGCGCGAACGAAAACCGCGCTCCTTCGCCCGCTTGACATAGGGGTCGTTGAGCTGGCGTTCGAGCCAGAGCTGCGAGGAATGCTTGAGCTTGCCGGCCTTCTTCACCTTGACCCGCATATCGCGGGCGCCGGTGCCGCCTTTGGTGGTGCTCATTGCTGGGTGGTGCTCATCTCTTGGTGGTGCTCATGGCTACGGGGCTTCCTTCCCGTGGACTTACGTCATGCCTGCCTGCGGCGCCACCAGGCGCGATCTTCATGCATCATCCGGAGCAGGATGCCCTCGCGCAGGCCGCGGTCGGCGATGCGCACTTTCCGGCTCGGGAAGGCGCGCCTGATCGCCTCGAAGATCGCACAGCCGGCAAGCACGAGATCGGCCCGCTCGCGGCCGATGCAGGCATTGGCCGAGCGGGCGGCATAGTCCATATCGACCAGCCGGTCGATGACGGCGAGGATATCCGTCTCGTCCATCCACAGCCCGTCGACCAGACGCCGGTCATAGCGCGGCAGGCCGAGATGGATGCCGGCGACGGTGGTGACGGTGCCCGACGTGCCAAGCAGATGGAAACCGGCGGCGTCCTTTGCCGCCGCAGCGCGCGTCGCGAATGGCTTCAAGGCAGCGCTGCAATCATCGACCATGCGCTCGAATTTTTCACGCCCGACATCGACGCCGCCATAGCGCTCGGCGACAGAGACGACGCCCATCGGCAGCGAGGCCCATTCGCGGATGCGACCCGCCGGGTCGCGCGCCTGCGAGCGCCCGCCCATCCAGACGATCTCGGTCGAGCCGCCGCCGATATCGAAGACGATCACGCCTTCCGCCGTGGGATGGGCCAGCGCAGCGCAACCGGTGACGGCCAGGGACGCCTCGGTCCGCTGGTCGACGATCTCAAGCTCGAGATCGGCTTCCGCAGCGACCCGGCGGACGAAGTCGAGCCCGTTGGTGGCGGCCCGGCAGGCCTCGGTCGTGACCAGGCGCGCGCGGCTGACGCCGCGATGGGTCATTTTGCTCTTGCAGATCTTCAGGGCTTCGACCGCCCGGTCCATCGCCGCATCGGCAAGCCGCCCGCTCGCTGTAAGCCCTTCGCCCAGGCGAACGATGCGGGAAAAGGCATCGACGACGCGAAAGCCATGTTGGGCCGGGCGGGCGATCAGCAGCCGGCAATTATTGGTGCCGAGATCGAGCGCGGCATAGGTCGCGACCGGATGGCGCGAGGGCGCGTAATAGGTTTGCGTGACGGGGGCAGGGCCGAGGGGAGACGAGCCGATCGGGCGCGGATCGGCGCCATCAACCCCTGGGGATACCGCGAGCGCGATATCCCGATCCTGGCGGTCCTCGACCGTCACCGTGTTTTGACCCCTCGTCGGCCGCGGTTTGCACGCTCCGGCCGCTTGCTTCGGGTGAAGCGTAACAAGAGCCTGATGAAGATGCCAAGCGGAACCTGTGCGCTGTTCATTTGTCGGTGGAGTGCTTGCCTGCGGCGACACGCTTCGGCCAAGTTCGGGGCAAGCCCGGATCGGACGGGCCGCCACTGGGAAGGACCACTGCTGCCATGGCCGGRGCACGCTATATTCTCGCGATCGATCAGGGGACGACCTCGTCGCGCGCGATTTTGTTCGATGGTGCGCTCAGGGCTGTGGCATCGGCGCAGCGCGAGTTCCCACAGCATTTTCCGGCCTCGGGCTGGGTCGAGCATGAGCCCGAGGATCTGTGGGAAAGCGTTCTGGCGACCTGCCGCGAGGCCGTCAGCAAGGGCGGGCTCTCAGCCGCGGACATTGCCGCGATCGGCATCACCAACCAGCGCGAGACGACGCTGATCTGGGACCGCAGGACCGGGCAGGCGATCCACCGCGCCATCGTCTGGCAGGACCGGCGGACGGCGCCGCGTTGCGCCGAGCTCAGCGAGCGAGGCCATGATTCGCTGGTTTCGAGCCGGACGGGCCTGCGAATCGATCCCTATTTCTCGGCGACCAAGATCGCCTGGCTGCTCGACAATGTGCCGGGCRCGCGCCGGCGGGCGGAAGCCGGCGAACTCGCCTTCGGCACGGTCGATTGCTTCCTGCTGTGGCGCCTGACAGGCGGAGCCGTCCACGCAACCGACGCGACCAATGCGGCGCGCACCATGCTGTTCGATATCGGGCGCGGAATCTGGGACGAGGACCTGCTCGCGCTGTTCGACATTCCCCGCTCGTTGCTGCCGGAGGTTCGCGATTGCGCCTGCCTGTTCGGCGAGACGCTGCCCGACCATTTCGGCGCGGCGATCCCCGTACGTGGCATGGCCGGCGACCAGCAGGCGGCGACGATCGGCCAGGCCTGTTTCACGCCCGGTATGGTGAAGTCGACCTATGGCACCGGCTGTTTTGCCCTGCTGAACACCGGTTCGACGCCGGTGGCATCCCAGAACCGGCTGCTCAGCACCATCGCCTATCAGCTCGGCGGCGAGCGCACCTATGCGCTGGAGGGTTCGATCTTCGTCGCGGGGGCGGCTGTGCAATGGCTCCGCGACGGGCTCGGAATCATCGAGACGGCAAGCGAGACCGGGCCGCTTGCCGAAGCGGCCGATCCGACCCAGGCGGTCTACCTGGTGCCGGCTTTCGTCGGGCTCGGTGCGCCGCATTGGGACGCCGAGGCGCGTGGCGCTATTTTCGGGCTCACCCGCAACAGCGGCCCGCGCGAGCTGGCGCGGGCGACGCTGGAAAGCGTCTGTTACCAGACGCTCGATCTGCTCGACGCGATGCGTGCCGACTGGCCGGACGCCGGGCAGGGCGCCGCGGTGCTGCGCGTCGATGGCGGCATGGTCGCGTCCGACTGGACCATGCAGCGGCTCGCCGACATTCTCGCATTACCTGTCGACAGGCCGGAGGTGCTGGAGACGACGGCTTTGGGAGCCGCCTATCTCGCCGGCCTCGATGCAGGGCTGTTGCCGGAGCCGGATCGGTTTGCGGATCTCTGGCGGCTTGAACGGCGCTTTGTCCCCGGAATGGCGAAAAGCCAGCGCGAAAAGCTGGTCATGGGCTGGCGCGACAGCGTGCGGAGGACGCTGAGTACAGGCTGACAGGTGGCCCCGTCGCCTTCATGCACAAGATTGCTCACAATGGGCTTGCCATGCGGGCGCGGGTTGTTTAGACCGCGCCTCACCAACGAAGGCGTTCGCGCCGTTGGGGGATCGTCTAACGGTAGGACCCCAGACTCTGACTCTGGTTGTCTAGGTTCGAATCCTAGTCCCCCAGCCACTTTTCAGTGGCTTTCTTTGAAGATCCAAGAACTCAGCTGTTCAGGTCTGGTTGCCATCCAAAGGGATGTCCGCCCGCTGACCTCCGATGCCTTCATTGAAGGGTACGGCAACACCGCTCTTCGCGCGCCGCTCCCGACAGGAGACTAGCGTCGGGGCGTCACACAGCGCTATCAACGGCCATGGGGTTTGGCGTCTTCATCCACCGATACGATTCGATCTACGATGACAGCCCGGCTGAGAGATATCAGTTCCCGCGGCAATATCTTGGTCGCGTTCAAGCCTGCGTCAGTGACTGGATCGTCTACTACGAGCCGCGCAAAGTGGCGAATACGCGCGGATACTTTGCCATCGCCAAAGTTCAGCAGGTCATTCCCGACCCAGCCGCACACGACATGTTCATCGCGGTGATCGAGCCTAACAGCTATCTCGACTTCGCCAATCCGGTCCCCTTCGCTGACGAGAGCGGTGTCATCGAGCGCGGCGTCCTAAACGACGAGGGCCGGATATCGGGGCGAGCACAAGCCGCAGTGCGGCCGATCTCATCGGCCGACTTCAACCGTGTTCTCGCCCTCGGCCTCGACGATGCGGAGCCACTCCTGCCGCGAAGCGATGACCCGAACGTCGCCGGCGGGCTTGCGGAAGAGCAGGCTCCCTTTGTCTTCGATCAAGCCCGAGAGCGGTTGACGATCGCGCTCTCGCGGATCGTGCGCGATCGAGCATTTCGCCGAACGGTGTTGCGGGCCTATGGTGAGCGCTGTGCGATCACTGGACTCAGGCTGATCAATGGTGGCGGTCGTGCCGAGGTCGCTGCCGCTCATATTCGCCCCGTGGAGGCGAACGGGCCGGACATCGTCAGCAATGGGCTTGCGCTTTCGGGAACGGCGCATTGGATGTTCGATCGCGGGCTGATCAGTCTGTCCGATGACCTGGACATTCTGGTCTCGCGACATGCGAACGACGTCGAAGGCATCCGCGCCTTCGTGAACCGAAGCGGCCGCGCATTTGCGCCCGCGCGGCCCGTTGAGCGTCCGCATCCTCACTTCCTCAATTGGCACCGCGAGACCTGCTTCAAGCAGTAACGAGATTGCCAAGTCGCCCTTCGCCTGCGCGATTGATCAACGCGGCGGCAGCAAAGCGGCCGAGGTCCTTTGATCTCGCGCGCAGAGGCGTTTGAAAACGACCATCGACGATCCTGGGTCCTCCTCCGGCGAGGCGCCGCCAATCGCGCCCAGGCCTCAAAGATAGGGCGGCGTGCAGGCGCTCACGACCTCGCATCGCGTCGCGCCGATATTGCGAAAGCGATGGGGGGTGCGGCTGTCGAAGAGATACGCATCGCCGGGGCCAAGGATCTTGATCTGTTCGCCGACGGTGATCTCGAGCTCTCCCGACAGGACCACCCCGCCTTCATGGGAATCGTGCTTCAGCATGGTCACGCCGGTATCGGCGCCGGGCTCGTAGGATTCATGCAGGATCTGCAGGTTATGCGCCTTGGCGTCGCCGACCTGTCGGAACGACATGCGGCCCTCGCCGCTGCCGCCGCTGACCTGATGCAGGCGCGATGTCAGGTCGAGAAGGTCGTCCGCCTCGAAGAACACCTTGCCTCGCGGCACGCGCTCTTCGTCAAAGAAATTCACCATCGACATCGGGATGCCGTCGAGAATCTTGCGTAAGGACGCGACCGAGGGACTGTTCCGATTCTGCTCGATCAGCGAGATCAGGCTGTGCGTCACGCCCGAGCGAGCTGCCAATTCACGTTGCGAAAGCCCGGCAGACGCCCTGATTTCCTTCAATCTTCCACCCACGTCAAAACTCATGACCGGTCTCCGCCCGTCTTCGTTCCATCACGCAATGCCTGCAACCTGATCCGCACAGCCTGCAGCGCTTGCCTGCTCAGCGCCCCTTGCGCTGTTAAATATTCTGAGCAATGCTAGCCCCAATCCAATAAGAAAATGACTCCGAGGAAATATCAAGGATGGAAGAGTTTCTGCGGCTCGAGACGGCTGCCTAGAGCATATTCCATTATCTGACAGAGCTGAACGTCGTGGATTTAGTGCGCTAAATCTGCGTTACGCTACGCGTTTGCTTGCGTCTGRCAAGTTGCGCGCGCAGCGGTGTCAATCATTACAATGCAGCAGTGAGCGTAAGGTTATGTTTCAAGCGGACACCGTCTTGTTGAACGGCCGCATCTTCTGCGGTCTGGCCGAGGGTTTCGTCGAGGCCTTGGCGGTCAGGGACGGCACAGTCCTCGCGGCAGGTTCGGCTGAGGAGATCTCGAGCCTGCGGGGGGCGGGCACGCGTGTCATCGATCTGGCCGGTCGCGTTGCGATTCCCGGCCTCAACGATGCGCATATGCATCTGCTGCCGCTCGGCGTCAGCATGAACGAAATCAATCTGCGGCCGGAAGAGGGGGTACGCAGCATCGACGAGGTCCTGCGCCGCGTTGCGGCGGTGGCCAGGACGAAGAAGCCAGGCGAGTGGGTGCTCGGGCGCGGCTATGATCACAATGAACTGGCCGAGGGCCGCCATCCCACCGCCGACGAGCTCGATCAGGTGGCGCCCGACAATCCGGTCTATATCAAGCGCACCTGCGGCCATGTCGGCGTCGTCAACAGCCAGGCTATGCGCAAGGCCGGCATCGGCCACAACACGCCGAGCCCCGATGGCGGCTTGATCGAGCGGCGCGACAACAAGCTCACCGGCCTTCTGGCTGAAAGCGCCATGCGCCTGATCGTCGAGGCGATGCCGAAACCCAGCCACGCGGAGCTGACGACGGCCATCGAGCAGGCCGGCCATTACATGCTGTCGCAGGGCTTCACCAGTGTGATGGATGCCGGCGTCGGCATGCTGGCGGGCATGGCGGAGATCGAGGCCTATGAGGAGATGGCCCGCACCAACCGCCTGCCGGTGCGGACCTGGGTCTGCATCTATGGCAATGCCGACGGGATCGGCGATGCCGCGCACGCGGCCAGATACCGCTTTGGGCGGGAGGTCGGTCTCCTGCGCTACGGCGCCATGAAAGTGTTCGGGGACGGAAGCGCCGGCGGTCTGACGGCGGCGATGAGCCAGCCCTATCGCGTCGGCGACCCCGACAATCGCGGCATCTTCATCTATTCCGACAAGGACATGCACGGTTATCTCGCGCATTATCACAGGCTCGGCTACCAGCTCGCGATTCATGCCATCGGCGACGCTGCGATCGAGCAGGTGCTGTCGGGGATCGAGCAGGCGGACAGTGCCGAGCACCCCGTCCTCGGGCGTCGTCACCGTATCGAGCATTGCGGCTTCCTGACCGATGGCCAGCTCGCCCGGATGGCAGCTGCCGGAATCGATCCCGTGCCGCAGCCGGTGTTCATCTACGAGTTCGGCGATCTCTACGTGCATAATCTCGGGCAGGAACGGGCGGATGCCTCCTATCCGATGCGCAAATGGTTCGATGCCGGTGTGCATCCCGCTGCAAGTTCGGATGCGCCGGTCTGTGCCACGGACCCATTCAAGAACCTCTTCACGATGGTCACGCGCCAGACCAAGCGCCACACGGTGATCGGTGCGGCGGAGCGCCTGACGATGGAGGAGGCCGTCCATGCCTATACGGCGATCGGCGCCTATACCCAGTTCGCCGAGGACCGCATGGGACGTCTCGTGCCGGGGCAGCTCGCCGATATCGCGGTTTTGTCGCACGACATCTTCGCGGCTCCGGTCGAGACCGTCGAGATGGATGCGCGCTGCGATCTGACGCTGCTGGGCGGCGAGGTGGTCTATGACCGGCTCGGCCAGTTCGCAGCCGCAGCGCAGTAGGGGGAAGCCGGAATGCTGCGGCACACGCTGCAACGGCTGCTGCTCGCGCTGCCGGTCTTGTTGGGGGTTCTCCTGCTGGGCTTCCTGCTCATGCAGGTGGTTCCGACCGATCCSGCGCAGGTGCGGGCGGGGCCAACCGCCACACAGGACATCGTCGAGGCCATCCGCCGCGATCTCGGGCTCGACCAGCCGCTCTGGAAGCAGTTCCTGATCTATGTCGGGCGGTTGCTGCAGGGCGATCTCGGCGTGTCGATCATCAATAATGTGCCGGTCGTCCAGGAGCTCGGCAACACGATCGGGCCGACGCTCGAGCTGATGGTCGCCTCCCTGATCTGGGCCATTCCGCTGGGCATCGCCATGGGCACGGTCGGCGCCTATTTCCGCGGCTCGATCCTTGATCGCGCCATCATGGCGGTGTCGGTCGCAGGCGTCTCGCTGCCGGTGTTMTTCCTCGGCCTGGCGCTGATCTGGCTGCTCGGCTTCAAGTATCCGCTGCTGCCTTTCACCGGTCGGATGGGGCCGTTCTGGACCTGGGACGGCTTTCTCGCGATCATCCTGCCGGCCATCACGCTGGGCGGCGTCTTCGTCGGCCCCGTCGCGCGCATGACCCGCAGCTCGGTGCTCGACGTGCTGGGAGCGGATCACGTCAGGACGGCCCGCGCCAAGGGGCTGACCGAACGGGCCGTGGTCATGCGGCATGCCCTGCGCAATGCGCTCGTTCCGGTCGTGACGCTGATCGGGCTGCAGATCGGGTTCCTGCTCGGCGGCGCCGTCGTTACCGAAACCGTCTTCAGCTGGCCCGGCATCGGCCGGCTGGCCGTTGGCGCGATCCTGTCGAGCGATCTGCCGATGGCGCAGGGCACGATCATCGTGCTGTCGCTCGGCTTCATCCTGATCAACCTTGCCGTGGACGTGCTTTATGCCGTGCTCGACCCGAGAGTGAGGGGCGCCTGATGAGCTCCATCACGCAGACGCTCGCGAAGGGGCAGGCGGAATCGCTGCCGACGCCAGCGACCGAAGACTTCATCGTCCGCCGCCCGTCGGTGCTGAGAATGCTCGTCAGCGATGTCGGCGCCTGCATCTCGCTGGTGCTCGTGGTGCTGGTGATCGCGGGGGCGATCTTCGCGCCCTGGCTTGCGCCGTCGGACCCCTATGGCGGCGATCTCGCCAATACCCTGAAGGCGCCCGGCGAGATGGGCCTGCTGGGAACGGACGGGCAGGGGCGTGACATGATCACGCGGCTGCTCTTCGGCCTGCGCACCACATTGCTGATGGGGTTCGCTTCCGTCGTCTTCGGCTGTGCGCTCGGTGGCCTCGTCGGCTTCGTTGCGGCCTATTACACGCGGGTGTCGGGCCTGCTCATGCGCCTGATGGACGTGCTTCTGTCCTTTCCGGCCATCCTGTTCGGACTGGCCATCGCAGCCATTTTCGGGCCCGGGCTGACCGCGGTGATCATCGCGCTTTCGATCGCGACCGTGCCTCTCATGGCGCGCGTCGTGCGCGGCTCGGCCATCGTCGTGCTGCAGCAGGACTATATCGAGAGCGCGCGCTCGCTCGGCATGAGCGACGCACGCRTCATCTTCAAATATCTGCTGCCGAACTGCCTGTCGGCGATCTTCGTGTTCGTCACGCTACGATTCGGCCAGGTCATCCTGCTCGGCGCGGCCCTGTCGTTCCTCGGCCTTGGCGCGCAGCCGCCAACGGCGGAGCTCGGCGCGATGGCGGCGGACGGCCGCAACTTCCTGTTCTTCGCGCCGCATGTCTCCGTCCTGCCAAGCCTGGTCATCTTCGTGGTCGTGCTGGCCTTCAACGTTCTCGGCGACGCGCTGCGCGATGCTCTCGATCCCAAGCTGCGCAAATAGACGCAGAATTTCCGGAGGTTCCCTCACATGAATAGGCTTACCGCACTGCTTCTCGGCAGCGCCGCCGCTGTTGCGGCCACCGCCGCGCCCGTCTGCGCCCAGCAGAAGGCACCGTTGTCGATCCTGCGCGTCATCGACGCGGATAATTACGATCCGATCCGCTCGACATCGACGGCTGCGGCCGAAGCGCTCTACATGCTGGCCGACACGCTGGTCAGCGTCGATTTCGACATGAAGACGATCAAGCCCGGTCTGGCGGAATCCTGGACGGTCTCTCCGGACGGCGCGACCTACACGTTCAAGCTGCGCACCGATGTGAAGTTCTGCGACGGTCGTCCGATGACAGCCGAGGACGTCGTCTATTCGCTGAAGCGTTGGACCGATCCGGCCAACAAGTCGCCGGTGTCGTTCCGCGGCGGTCAGGTCAAGGACATCCGCGCGGAGGGCGATGCGACCGTCGTCTACGAGCTGAAGGAGCCCTATAGCGACCTGCTCTTCCAGATCGGCCTGTCCTTCGCTTCGGTGGTCGACAAGAACGCGGTCGAGAAACTCGGCGCCAATTTCGGCGTGCAGGGCTTCAACGCGACGGGACCCTATTGCTGGGTGAAGTGGACCCCGCGGCAGGAACTCGTGATGAAGAAGAACCCCCACTACACCTGGGGGCCGCCGATCTACAAGGATCCGAAGCCGCAGATCGACGAGATCGTCTGGAAGATCATTCCTGAGTCGAATACGCTGATGGCGGCGATCCAGGCCAAGCAGGCCGACGTCACCTACTACATGCCGTATATCGCGCTCGATACGATGCAGCGTATGCCCGGCATGCAGGTGCAGCGGCAGGACAACTATATCTACGACATCTTCATGGGCTTCAAGGTCGACAAGCCCATCTCCAGCGAGGGCGTGATCCGCGAGGCGGTCAACATGGCCGTCAACAAGGACGCCATCGCGAAGGCGATCTTCTTCGGCAAGGGCCAGACCCTGCCGGCACTCCTCAATGCGAGCGTCCTCGACTTCGACAAGGACGCAGCCGCCAAGATGCCGAAATATGATCCGGCGGCGGCGGCCAAGCTCCTCGATGCGGCTGGCTGGAAGGCTGGTGCCGACGGCATCCGCGAGAAGGACGGCAAGAAGGCGACCTTCACGGTCTACGGCATCCGCAACGACGTCAATCCGCGGATCACCGAGGCCATGCAGGCCGACCTGCGCAAGGTCGGCATCGACATGAGGATCCAGCTCTGGGATGCGACGGTTGCCTGGGGCAAGCTCGCCACGCAGGAATTCGACGCCTTCGTGATGGCCTATCCCTATGTGACGGCGACCGAGGCCTTGAACCTCTACTTCAACAGCCGCCAGGCGCCGACCCCGAACCGGATGAACTGGAAGGACCCGAAGACCGACGAGATGCTGAAGGCTGCGGCAACGGCCGTCGATGCCGACAAGCGCAAGCAGGCGATTGGCGCCGTCCAGACCCAGCTCACCGAAGCCAATGTCTGGGTGCCGCTCGTCTCGCAGCCGCTCTGGGTTGTCTCGGGCGACCGCGTCGAGGGCGTGCGTGCCCACGGTGTCTATGGCGCAGGTCTCTACAAGGGCCTCGACATCAAGCTGAAGCGCTGAGCGCTTCGATGCGGCGCGGGGGAGACCCGCGCCGCATCTCCTGCTCCGGTCGGCCGCACGGTTCTCTCGCGCGTTCTTCGCCCCGGGTGCCTTCTCTGTTCTCTCTACGGATGATGCCATGACGCTCACGGTCATCAGGAATGCGGATGTCGTCGTGGCCTGGGATGCCCAGGCTGCCGGTCACGTCTATCTCTACGGCGCGGATGTCGCCTTCGAGGATGGCAAGATCCTTTTCGTCGGCGAGCGCTATGACGGCCCAGCGGACGAGACCGTGGACGGGCAGGGGCGAATGGTCATGCCCGGCCTGGTCAATATTCACTCGCATCCGTCCAGCGAACCCCTCAACAAGGGCTTTCTGGATGAGCTCGGTTCGCCGGCGCTCTACAATTCCTCGCTTTACGAGTTTATGCCGATCCTGCGTCCGGATGCCGAGGCGGTGCCGGATTGCGTACGCGTCGCCTATTCCGAGCTGCTGCTCTCCGGCGTGACGACGGTTGCGGATCTGTCGGTGCCGCATCCGGACTGGCTCGACCTCGCGGGACAGAGCGGCATGCGCGTCTGCCTTGCTCCGATGTTCCGCTCGGCCCGCTGGCATACGCGCAATGGCTATGTCGTCGAATACGAGTGGGACGAGAAGGCCGGTGCCGACGCCATGGCGCAGGCCTTTGAGGTTATCGCCAAGGCCGAGGCCCACCCCTCGGGCCGCCTGTTCGGCATGGTATGCCCCGCCCAGATCGACACCTGCAGCGAGGGGCTGATCAAGGAAAGCTATGCTGAGGCCGGCCGACGCGGGCTGCGCTGGCAGATCCATGCGGCGCAGTCGACGGTCGAGTTCCATGAGATCACGCGCCGGCATGGCGTCTCGCCGATCCAGTGGCTCGAGAATCTCGACGTGCTCGGCTCCACGAGCATCGTCGGTCATGCCATTTTCCTCGACGACTACCCGCGCAACGCCTGGCACAGTCGCCGCGATCTCGATCTCCTGGCCGAGAGCGGCACGACGGTGGCCCATTGTCCGACCGTCTTCATGCGGCGGGGCATCGCGTTGCGTGATTTCGGGCGCTATCGGCGGGCCGGCGTGAATATCGGCCTGGGTACGGACACCTATCCCCACAACATGCTCGAGGAAATGCGCAATGCGGCCTATGTCGCGCGCCTGATGGCGGAGAGCCCGCGCACGCTCAGCACGACCGACCTGTTCGAGGCTGCGACGGTCGCTGGCGCCCGTGCGCTGGGGCGCAGCGATATCGGCCGGCTCGCGGTGGACTGCAAGGCGGACCTCGTGCTCGTCGACCTTGCCCATCCCATGATGCAGCCGCGGCGTGATCCCGTTCGCAGCCTGATCTACGCGGCGGCCGAGCGCGCGGTCGATCGCGTCTATGTCGATGGCCGGCTCGTCGTGAGCGGTGGCGAGGTCCTCACCATCGATTACCCCGCCGCTGCGAGGCGCCTGCACGAAGCCCAAAAGCGGACCGAAGCGGCCGCTCCGAGGAATGACTGGGCCGGCCGCCCGGTGACGGATTACTCGCCCCTGACCTTTCCCGAAGCCGGGCATAGGACCTCCGGGGCCCGCTCATGAGCCCGGCCACGGCCACACCGATCATCGAACTGCGCAACCTGACGACGGCCTTTCAGACCCTGAACGGGACGGTGCGGGCGGTCGACGGCATTTCGCTTTCGCTCGAGCGCGGCAAAACGCTCGGTATCGTGGGGGAGAGCGGGTGCGGCAAGAGCATGCTGTCCCTGTCGATCATGGGCCTCGTGCCGCCTCCGGGACGCAATGCCGGCGGCGAGATCCTGTTCGAAGGGCGCGACCTCCTGAAGCTGCCGCCGAGCGAGATGCGCGACATTCGTGGCAACCGCATCGCCATGATCTTCCAGGAGCCGATGACCAGCCTGAACCCCGTGCACACGGTGGGGTATCAGGTCGTCGAGTCCTTGCGCGCGCACCGCAAGGCCTCGGCCCGCGATCTGCGTGACGAGGCCATCGAGGCGCTGCGCAGGGTGCGCATTCCATCGCCCGAGCGGCGCTTCGACGAGTATCCGCATCAGCTGTCGGGCGGCATGCGCCAGCGGGTCATGATCGCCATGGCGCTGACCTGCAAGCCGGCCCTGCTGATCGCGGACGAGCCGACCACGGCGCTGGACGTCACCATCCAGGCCCAGATTCTCAGGCTCCTGCGCGAGTTGCAGGAGGAGACGGGCATGTCGATGATCCTGATCACCCACGACCTCGGTGTCGTCGCTCAGGTCGCCGATGAGGTGGCCGTCATGTATGCCGGCAAGGTGGTCGAGCGGGCCTCGGTCAAGGACGTGTTCCACGATCCGCAGCACCCTTACACGATCGGCCTGATGGGTTCGATGCCACGCATGGACCAGGACGTTGCGCGGCTCATCGCGATTGACGGCGTCGTGCCTCCGCCCTTCCGGTTGCCGCAAGGCTGCCGCTTCAATCCGCGCTGTCCGTTTGCGGATGACGGCTGCCGCGCGGRGATGCCGGTGCTCGGGGAAATCGGCCCGACCCATCTCGTCGCCTGTCGGAAGGCCCCGCTGGAGGAGTTCGTATGACGGTACCGTTGCTCGAACTTGAGGACGTGACCAAGCACTACCCCGTCTTCAAGGGCCTGATCCGGAAGAAGCAGGTCGGTGCGGTCCGTGCCGTGGACGGGGTGAGCCTGCAGATCAATCCAGGCGAAACCCTGGCGATCGTCGGTGAGAGCGGCTGCGGCAAGTCGACCACCGCGCGTCTTGCCATGCGGCTCATCGAGCCCACGGCGGGAAGCGTGCGCTTCGAAGGTCGCGACATCACGCATCTCGACCGAGCGGCCATGCGCAGCATGCGTCGCAATATGCAGATCGTCTTCCAGGACCCCTATGCCAGCCTGAATCCGCGCATGACGGTGGAGGAGCTGATTGCCGAGCCCATGCTGGTCCATGGCGAGGGCACGGCGGCCTCGCGGCGTGCGCGCGTGCTGGAACTGCTTCGGAGGGTCGATCTCGCTCCCTATCATGCGGCGCGCTATCCGCACGAGTTCTCGGGTGGCCAGCGTCAGCGCATCGGCATTGCCCGGGCCCTGGCCCTGTCTCCGAAGCTCATCGTCTGCGACGAGCCGGTGTCGGCTCTCGACGTTTCGATCCAGGCACAGGTCGTAAACCTGCTGAAGGACCTTCAGAAGGAATTCGGCCTGGCCTACCTGTTCATCTCCCATGGCCTCGCCGTCGTGAAGCACATGGCCGATCGCGTGGCGGTGATGTATCTCGGGCAGATCGTCGAACTGGCGAGCAAGCAGGACCTCTACGGTAATCCGCGCCATCCCTACACGCAGGCCCTGCTGTCCGCGGCTCCGGAGCCGGACCCGACCCGGCGCGAGGCGTGGAATGTGCTGGGGGGCGATGTCCCGAGCCCGCTCAATCCGCCAGCGGGCTGCCGATTCCATACGCGCTGCCCCCTCGCGCAGGAGCGCTGCCGCAGTGACGTGCCGAGCCTTCGTGCCGTCGGCGCGGGGCACAGCGCCGCGTGCCATTTTGCCGAGACTGTGCCGACCTTCAGCCACGCGGCTGCGGCCCGGGAGGAATCGCCGAGCCGGCGCAGGCGCCTCGCGCTCTATGAGGCGCACCGTCGTCAGGTGAACTGAGCGAGGCTTGGCGTCTGAGGCGGTCCACGCACACCGATTGTCCTCGTCTTGCCGTCACGCCCGGACCGCGATCTCCGTGCCGTTTGTGCATGCTTGGTCCGCTGCCGTGAAGAAGGCGTCGGCATAGGCGTGAGCCGGGTCGAGTCCGCGGCGCGTCATGGCTGCGACGGCGTCATCAACCAGGCGGGGCGAGCCGGCGACATAGGCTGTCACGCCCTCGAGTTCGGCAAGCGCTTCAAGGCGAGCACCGAGCGGCGGTCCGTCGCTCAGGACAGGGATATAGGTAAAATCGGCGAGCCGGTTGGCGAGGTCAGCGATCGTGGCCTCCTGATAGAGATCATGCTCAGCCCGCGCGGCATTGTAGAGCCGAATCGGCTGTTTCAGGTGCAGACGCGCAGCGCTGTGCAGGATCGACAGGATCGGGGCGAGCCCGGTTCCGCCCGCCACGGCGAGGATTGGCCCGGTCCGCCTTGCGCGCAGATGCGCCGTGCCCATCGGGCCACGCAGCCGGACGGGATCGCCCGCCTGCAACCCGCTCGCGACATGGCCGCTGGTCACACCATTGGCGACATGCCTGATGTGGAACTCGAGGAGCGGCTCGTCCGGGTCGTTCGCCATCGAATAATTGCGCGGCGCGCAGCCTGCGAAATGCAGTTCGGCATATTGGCCGGCCGTGAAGGCGAGCGGCTCTCCCTCCAATTCGACGCGCAGGATCGAGATATCCGGCGTCGGGCGTTGCAGCGAGACGACCCGTCCCGAAACCTCGCGCAGGGGATGTCCGGCCGTGTCGCTGCCAAGCCAGGCGATGCCGCAATCGCTGCGCGGCTGGGCGCGGCAGGCGAGAACGAAGCCGCGCTCCGTGTCTGCTGCGGTGAGCGCGAAGGGCGTGTGGGGAAGCAGCTCGACTTCGCCCGAGAGAAGCCTCGACTTGCAGGCGCCGCAGCGCCCGACCTGGCAGCCATAGGGATAGGCGTACCCGGCAAGCTGGGCCGCTTTCAGAATCGTCATATCCGCCGCGACGGTGATTTCGGTCGCGAGGTTGGCGATGTGGACGGTGTGGTTTGCGGTCATCGAGCGGGCACCTGCTGAGGCTCGAACGGCGCCACCGCAGCGCCGGCCATTGGCGGCGAGAAACGGCGCAGGCGCTGCGCCTTCTCGACGCGGTCGGCCCTGGAGGAGGTGATGCCCCCGACCGCGACCAGGGGCCTCCGCGCTGACCGCACTTCGGACTGATTGATTACCGTCATCTGCGCCACCTTGATTGGACGAACGCTCAATGCGGTGCGGCTTCCCATAGTGGGAGTGTCAAGCGGCCGCGGACCTGTCGTGGGAAGAAAATCCGGGCTTGACCTTGCCATATGGCAAGGACCGACACTGATTTTGCGCTCATTCCTTCAGGAGAGATTTCCCATGTGCCAAGCTCACCAGTCTCAGGACCACGAGATTGCTTCCGCTGCCGTTTCCGGCGTTTCCGTTCGTGTCGACGACATGACCTGCGGCCATTGCGCCGGCACCATCAAGAGCGCCATCGAGAGCTCGATCCCCGGCGCCAAGGTCAGTGCCAACCCGGAGGCTCGCCTCGTCTCGGTCGAAGGTGCCGATCTTGCCCGGGTTCGCGAGATCATCGCCCAGGCCGGCTATACGCCCGACGCTGCGCCTGCCCACGCCTGAGCACGTGAGGCCGGAAATCCGGCCTCCGCTCGCGTTCGGCAAGGCTCCTTGAAATCGTGACAGCCGCGGCGAATGCCGCGGCCTTTTGCTTGGCCGCGCTGTCTCGAACAATGACAGGCGCTCAGCAGATCATGCCGTCCCCATCCGGTTCAGGCGCGGGGTGGGGCGGTTGCTGCTGTGCTTGTGTAAGCCGACCTTCCCATTCCCTGGGGGCGTGCGGCCGATACGGGACCGGGCGGAAGCCGGCGCCCGGAAAGATGGTCCAATCCCCATGGCGKCTTTGGCCTTAGCTCTGGAACTGTCGCAAGAAACGTCTGGACGGCTCCACAGATGACATCGCCCGCAATCATAGTGCTTGACCGCGCCAAGGGCGCGCAGCCTGCCATCAGCCACGTCACGACGAGGCTAAGCGCGGCCGACCCATTTGCCGCGGGCCGCGAGATTGCGTGGACCGGCCCCGATTCCATGGCCGCGGGCCGCGCCACGTTCGAGGGGACTTGCGAAAGCGTCTCATTTCCTCACACCGAATTCCTGGTTGTTGTCGCCGGGCTGCTGCGTCTTGCCGAGACCGGTAAGGCCGCCCTGGAGTTGACACCCGGGCGCGGGGCCGTGATCGCGTGCGGCACCGGGTTGCGGATCGAAGCGATGCCCGGTGCGCGCTTCGTCTTCTGCGCCATGACCGGTGCGACCTCGGCCGCGCCGGGATTGCAGGAAATTCTGGCTGAGGCCGCCCTCTCGCCCTCGGCGGCGCCGCCGGTCGAGGTGCTCATCGGCCCGACGCCGCAATGCCGCAGCTTCAACGCCTTTACCGACGAGGCCTCGCGCTTCCGGGCAGGCACCTGGGATTCGACGCCCTATCACCGCATCTCGCGCCCGCATCGCGTCAATGAGCTGATGCATCTGGTCGCAGGCAGCGTCGATCTCACGGGGGCCGATGGCAGCGTCACACGTGTCGAGCAAGGCGACAGCGTCTTCGTTGTCCAGGAGACGCCCTGCGCATGGGAAAGCCGCGTTCATGTCGCCAAATTCTACGTCGTGCAGGAGGTCCGCGGCTAAGCCCGCGACCGTCCGGCCGATGCCTCTGACCATGGAACCGATGATGTCCGCTACCGCCCCTCAAGAGACGCTGCTTCTGCGCGAGATCTCGACGGCCGACGCACTGGCCTGCCATGCGCTCTGTGGTGGCCCTATGGTGAGAGCCATGCCACGCTCGGCATGATCATTGTTTCGCCCGCCCATCAGGGTGGGGGCATCGGCAAACGGCTGATGCAGGCGCTGTTCGAGCAGGCACAGGGGCGCTCGCTGATGCTCAATGCCACTGCCGCCGGGGAGCCGCTCTATGCGAAGCTCGGCTTCGTTCCCTGCGGTGGGGTGCAGCAACATCAGGGCGATGCGCCGGCGATCGCGGCGCCCGTCCTGCAAGCTGGCATGTCGCTGCGCCTTGGTCGCCCAGCGGATCTGGAAATGCTGGAGCGGATCGACCGGCAGGCCACCGGGCTGGCGCGCAAACCGATGTTGGAGATGCTGCTCGCCTGCGGCGAGTGCATCGTGCTGGAGCGCAGCGGCCAGCCCGTGGGCTTCAGCATCCTCCGCCGCTTCGGTCGCGGCCTGGTGATCGGACCTGTCGTCGCCATGAAGCGCGACGATGCTCAAACCCTGATTGCGCATTGGCTGCATGAACAGCGCGGTCAGTTCCTGCGTGTCGATATCCAGGCGGATTCAGGGCTAGGGGATTGGCTGACGGAATGTGGGCTGAAGCCTGCGGGGCTGGTCACGTCGATGGTGCTTGGCGAGATGCCAGACCAACCGGGGCCGATGCGCCTCTACGCCTTGGCCAACCAGGCACTCGGCTGACTGTCGGAGCAGGCGGACACAATGGCGCTGCTTTACAAATCCGATCCCGCGCGCGGTGCCGAATGGGCCAGACTTCTGGCGGCAAAGGCGCCGGATCTGGCCTTCCGCATCTGGCCGGATGTCGGCGATCCCGCAGACATCCGCTATCTCGCTGCCTGGATGCCACCCGACGACATCATGGCGCAGTTTCCAAATCTGGAACTGCTGATCTCGGTCGGGGCCGGTGTCGACCAGTTCGATTTTTCGAAGCTGCCGCCGGAGCTTCCGGTCGTGCGCATGGTCGAACCCGGCATCGTCGACGGCATGGTCGAGTATGTCACGATGTCGGTGCTGGCGCTGCATCGCGACCTCGTGCCGTATATCGCCCAGCAGCGCGACCAGCTCTGGCGTCCGATCAGGGTGTGGCCGGCATCGACCCGTCGCGTCGGCGTTCTAGGGCTCGGCATGCTGGGGGAGGCCGCGTGTCGCAAGCTCGCAGGTTTCGGCTTCCAGGTCGCGGGGTGGAGCCGCTCGCGCCGCGAGATCGAGGGCGTAATCTGTTATGCCGGCCCGGACGGGATGACCGATTTCCTCAGCCGCACCGATATCCTGGCCTGCCTGCTGCCCCTGACCGAAGAGACGCGCGGCGTGCTGAATGCCGAGCTCTTCGCAAAACTGCCGCGGGGCGCGCGGCTGGTGAGTTCCGGACGTGGCGGCCATCTCGACCAGGATGCTCTGCTCGCCGCGCTTGACAGCGGCCAGCTCTCGGCAGCGGTCCTGGATGTTACCGTGCCCGAACCGCTGCCCGTCGGCCATGTGCTGTGGAGCGACCCGCGCGTGCTGATCACCCCGCATATCGCCAGCATGACCCAGCCGGAGACGGCGGTCGACGTCGTGCTCGACAATCTGAGACGTCATCGCGCCGGCGAACCGCTGCTCGGGCTGGTGGACCGCAAGCGCGGCTATTGAGGGGAGATCAGTCCATGCTCGTGGAACAGCTGAAGGATCCAAGCCTGTTCGTCCAGCGCGCGCTGATCGGTGGCGAGTGGGTCGGGGCGGCGTCGGGCGCGGTGCTGGCGGTGAGCGATCCCGCCGACGGCTCAGAGCTCGGTACGATCCCGGCCTGCGGCGAAGCGGAGACGCAGGCTGCCATCGCTGCCGCGGAAGCTGCCTTCCCGGCGTGGCGCGCGCGCCCGGCAGCCGAGCGTGCTGCCTTGCTGGAGCGCTGGCACGATCTCCTGCTGTCGCATGCCGGTGATCTCGCCCTGATCATGACCGCAGAACAGGGCAAGCCGCTGGCGGAGGCCGAGGGCGAGGTGCGCTATGGCGCTGGCTTCATCAAATGGTTCGCCGAGGAGGCGCGACGCATCTATGGCAGCATCGTGCCGGCTCCGACCACCGACCGGCGCATCCTTGTGCTCAAGGAGCCGGTTGGCGTCTCTGCCGCGATCACGCCGTGGAATTTTCCCAATGCGATGATCACCCGCAAATGTGCGCCGGCACTGGCGGCGGGCTGTACCGTCGTGGTCAAGCCATCCGAGCTGACACCCTTTTCGGCTTTGGCGCTCGGTATGCTGGCGGCGCGGGCCGGTATCCCCAAGGGCGTGATCAACATCGTCACCGGCCTGCCCAATGCGATCGGCGAGACGCTGACCGGCAGCACCGCGGTGCGGAAACTCTCCTTCACGGGCTCGACGCGGGTCGGTGCGCTGCTGATGCGCCAGTCCTCCGACACGCTGAAGCGGCTCAGCCTCGAGCTTGGCGGCAATGCCCCGTTCATCGTCTTCGACGATGCCGATCTCGACATGGCCGTTGCAGGGGCCATCGCCAGCAAGTTCCGCAATGCCGGCCAGACCTGCGTCTGCGCCAACCGCATCCTGGTGCAGGACGGCGTTCATGACGCCTTTGCGGAGCGTCTTGCGAGAGCGGTATCGGCAATGCAGGTCGGCAGTGGTCGCAGGGATGGCGTCAGTATCGGTCCGCTGATCAATGCCGCGGCTGTCGAGAAGGTCCGGGCTCATGTCGAGGATGCCTTGGCGCTCGGCGCAAAACKGGTGGTCGGCGGTGAGGCTGGCTTCGATCCTGCCCGTTTCATTGCGCCGACCGTGCTGACGGGGGCGAATACACGGATGCGCCTTGCCAACGAGGAGACATTCGGCCCGGTCGCGCCGCTGTTCCGGTTCAGGCATGAGGATGAGGCGATCGAGATCGCCAATGGCACGCCCCATGGCCTGGCGGCCTATTTCTACTCCGAGAACCTGCATCGCGCCTGGCGCGTCGGCGAGCGGCTCGAATTCGGTATGGTCGGGCTCAATACCGGCTCCGTCTCGATGGAGGTTGCGCCCTTCGGTGGCATCAAGCAGTCCGGAATTGGGCGCGAAGGCGGCGCAACCGGCATCGAGGAATATCTGGAGACCAAGAGTTTCCATATGGGCGGGCTGAAGCAAGCCTGAGCGGCGGCGCCTCTCAGAGCACCGAAAGCATGATGTGCTGTCGCTGCCTCGGAAATGCGCAGGGGATACCATGTCGGCCCCTCCGCTGAAGCCGACATCATGGCGGCCCGGTCCTAGGCTTCTGGCAAGGCGGCCAGGCCGTCAGCAGGGAAGAGCCAGTCCATGCATGAGCCAGTTTCCAATGTCGGTGCAGCGCTTTCGGGCCGCATCAGCCCCGGTATCCAACGTGCTCTCGCCCATATCGAGCGGCACTTCACCGACGCGGTCTATCTTGAGGATATTGCGGTTCTCGCCGGACTGAGCGTCTGCCGTTTCGTGACGGTGTTTCGCCATCAGGTCGGGCTCACGCCGCATCGCTTCATCTGCCACCGGCGTATCCGTTACGCCAAGTCATTGCTGCGCGAGGGCGTGCCCTTGGCACTGGCGGCCTCCGAGGCGGGCTTCTTCGACCAGAGCCACCTGTCGCGTCATTTCAAGAGCATATGCGGGGTCACGCCGGGCCGCTACCTGCGCGAGCAGGCGCATGCTACGCGACTGAGGTCCGAACCTGCTGCCTATGCGCAGGCCGGCGCTGCCTGATCCGTCATCCGCCTCTCGATCCAGAGATCCCCCAGCAAGGCCTGTCTCCATGACCGTCAACTCGCTCGAAGCACTCGACCGCATGCATTGGGTCCACCCTGTCGCCAACTGGGCGGGGCATGAGAAGCGCGGCGTCACCATCCTGAAGTCGGCACGCGGAGCCTTCATCACGGACGCCGATGGTCACGAACTGATCGATGGCTTTGCGGGGCTCTGGTGCGTCAATGTCGGCTATGGCCATGACAGCATCGTCGAGGCGGCTGCCGCGCAGATGCGCGAGCTGCCCTATGCGACCGGCTATTTCGGCTTCGGCAGCGAACCTGCGATCCGGCTGGCCGCCAAGCTGGCCGAGATCACTCCCGGCGATCTCAACCACATCTATTTCTCTCTCGGCGGCTCCGATGCCGTCGACAGCGCGCTGCGCCTGATCCGCTACTACTACAACGTCACCGGACGACCGGCGAAGAAGCAGATCATCTCGCTGGAGCGAGGCTATCATGGCTCGAGCTCGACGGGGGCAGGCGTGACGGCGCTGCCAGCGTTCCACGCCCATTTCGGCCTGCCGGTGGAGGGGCAGCACTACATCGCCTCGCCCTATCCCTATCGTAACCCGGCGGGCTCCGACGACGGCGCCGTCATCGCAGCCAGCGTCGCGACGCTGCGGGCCAAGGTCGAGGAACTCGGGGCTGACACCGTTGCCGCCTTCTTCTGCGAGCCGGTGCAGGGTTCGGGCGGTGTCGTCGTTCCCCCGAGGGGCTGGCTGAAAGCGATGCGCGATGCTGCGGCCGAACTCGACATCCTCTTCGTCGCCGACGAGGTCATCACCGGCTTTGGACGAACCGGCCCGATGTTCGCCTGCGAGGCGGAGGGCGTCGTGCCGGACATGATGAGCATGGCCAAGGGCCTGACCTCGGGTTACGCCCCGCTCGGAGCGCTCGCGATCGGCGAGAAGGTCTATCGCGCCATCGCCGACAACGCACCCGCCGGCGGCCCGATCGGGCATGGCTATACCTATTCGGGCCATCCCGTCAGCGCCGCCGTCGCGCTTGAGGTGCTGCGCCTCTATGACGAGGGTGGCATCCTCGCCAACGGCCAGCGCGTCGGCGCCTATTTCGAGAAGCGCCTCGCTACGCTTGCCGACCATCCCCTGGTCGGAGAAGTCCGGGCGCGCGGCCTGCTCGCCGGTGTCGAGATCGTTGCCGACAAGGTCACCAAGGCGAAGTTCTCGCGCGCGGCGAAGCTGTCCGACCATCTCTTTGCGCGTGGCTATGCCAATGGCGTGATCTTCCGCGCCTTCGCCGATGATATCATCGGGCTCGCTCCGCCTCTGTGCTGCAGCGAGACGGAAATCGATCTGATTGTCGCGCGCCTGCGCCAGACGCTGGACGACATGCTGGCGCTCCCTGAGGTCACAGCCGAGTTGAAACTGGTTGAGCCGGCATGATCCTCGCTTTGCTCGGATAGAGCGACGTGTTTAGTTTCACGCCACCGGAGTGGTGGCTCGCCGTTCGGGTTTGCGCGGGGAGGGCTGGGGTGAGGCTTTCGTGGTGACACCGGGCGTGCGGCTCGATCGCATCGACATGAAGATTCTGATTGAGCTCCAGAACAACGGCCGCGTGACGAATGTCACGCTGGCCGATGCGGTCGGCTTGTCTCCGAGCCCCTGTCTGCTGCGGGTGAAGCGGCTCGAACAAGCCGGCTTCATTTCCGGATATGGAGCCACGATCAATCTGCAGAAACTTGGTGAGACGATCACGGTCTTTACCGAGATCACGCTGGCGGACCATACGAAGGAATATTTCATCCGCTTCGAGACTGGCTTGCGTCGCGTCGACGAGGTGGTGGAATGCCATATGGTCAGCGGCGGCTATGACTATCTGGTCAAGTTCGTCACGCGCGGGCTGACGCATTACCAGTCGCTGATCGAGACGCTGCTCGATCGCAATCTCGGCATCTCGAAATACTTCAGCTACATCGTCATCAAGACGCCGATCCAGAAATCGGGCTATCCGCTGCCTGTGCTGTTCGACGTTTAAGGCATCGGCCGAAAAGTAGATTGCGGTTTTCGGAAAAGCCGATGCAAACACAGAAGGTTAGATCACCGGACGGGATACGATATCCGGTCCGATGATCTAACCGTCAACCCAGGGCCTGGTTGATCAGCCCGAAGGTGCGCATCGTGCCGCGCGCCGCATGATTGTTGCCGCGGATCATCGTCGTCACGGTGTCGTGGATCATCATGCCGCAGGATTCGAGGAAACCGCCGAACAAGCCCTGCTCCATCGCAGTGTCGACCCGGAGGAACTCGCCCTCATGTGCCTGGACATGGGGCCGGGTCAGAGCAATCGCCGCCATATCGTCCTCCGCCACGATCGGCCCGACGACATGGCCTCGCCCGAAGTGGCGGCACAGCGCGAAGCCGACGGCCTCTCCGTTGCGTTCGTGGATCGTCCCGATCGATTGCGGCATCAGGGCCTTGATCACCCGCGTCCGATCCGCGCCATAGGCCATCGCATCGAGACGGGCGATAGCGTCAAGATCATCCACAACCACTGGCCTTACCGAGATCGTGGAATCGGTGGCGGGGCCTGCATCCTCGACGCGGCCCTGATGCTGAAAGACACGGCCGATGGGCTCGAAGCCGAGCGAGCGGTAGAGCCGGTAGCCTTCGCGCGTCGAATTCAGGCGCAGATCGCGCTGCCCGGATTGTTCGAAGATCGTGTCCATCAGCCGCCGGCCCGCACCTCGCGCCTGGAGGCGGGGCGAGGTGATAACCATGCCGATCGTGGCGAAATGTTCGCCAAAGGGCCACCACATCGCTGTCCCGAGCGCACGACCGATCAGATCGCAGGCGATGAGGCCATATCCGACCTCGAATACCAGCCGCCAGTCCTCAGGGCGATGCGGCCAGGCGACGGCGATCGAGAGTTGGTGTGCCTGGCCGAGATCGGCCTCGGTCATCGCGCGGATATCGATCGCATAGTCAAGTGGGCGCTTGGCCGTTTTGTAATCCACCCCTGCGAGCCTCATCTGGAATGAAGCCCAAGTATAGGTGCGCCGCTGGCTTTCGAGAATAGTAAAATTCATACAATACATAGGCTTAGAATGTCGCATGCTCGGGCTTCCAAATCGGACCGCGTCTGGGCAACAGCTTGCGCAGACCGGTTCGCAACGCCTTTCCGGCCCTGACAGCCGGCGCTGACCCGCGGATCGATCGCTGATGAAACTCGAACCCTATTGGCTTGCGACGGCGCCGCGTTTTGGCGGAGGCGCCACAGGTCCGCTCGCAGGCACTGTCGATGTCGCCATCGTCGGCGGTGGCTTCACCGGGCTCTCGGCGGCCCTGGCCCTGGCAAAATCCGGCGCAAGCGTTGCGGTTCTGGAGGCGGGCCGTGTGATCGGCGAGGCGTCCGGGCGCAATGGCGGACACTGCAATAACGGGCTCGCCCATGATCTCGGCGGTCTCGCAGCCAGCCTGGGCCAGGACCGTGCCGTGGCGCTCTACCGGGCCTTCGATGATGCGGTCGATCAGGTGGAGAGGCTGGTCGCAAGCGAGGCGATCGATTGCGATTTTATCCGCACCGGCAAGATCAAGCTCGCGGCCAAGCCCGAGCACTTCGCCAAGTTGCAGAAGAGCGCGGAGTTGCTGTCGCGCACCGTCGAGCCTGATCTCACCGTGGTCCGGCCGGAAGATATCCGCCGGGAAATCGGTTCCGACGGATTCCATGGCGGACTGGTCTTCCCGCGCAGTGCCCACATGCATATGGGCCGTTTCGGTGTCGGGCTGGCCGATGCCGCTGCGCGGCGTGGCGCGAGCATCTATGAGAACGCTGCGGTGACGGAGCTTCACCGCCTCAAGGCGCGTGCGCACAGGGTCGTGACGAGCCGCGGCGAGATCGAGGCCGGGCAGGTGCTGCTTGCGACCGGGGCCTCCCGGCAGGGGCCGTTCGCCTGGCTCAGGCGGCGCATCGTGCCGGTGGGCAGCTTCATCATCGCCACCGCGCCGCTTTCGGCCGAACTTGCTGCATCGATCCTTCCGATGCGGCGCACCGCGACGACGACGAAGAATATCGGCAACTATTTCCGCCTCACGCCGGATAATCGCCTGATCTTCGGCGGCCGCGCCCGCTTCGCACTGTCGAGCCCGAAATCCGATGCCAAGAGCGGTGCGATTTTGCAGGCGCGGATGCTTGAACTCTTTCCGCAGCTTTCCGGCGTCCGCATCGACTATTGCTGGGGTGGTCTGGTCGACATGACCTCTGACCGGTTGCCGCGCGCCGGCGAGCGTGACGGCGTGTTCTATGCCCTGGGCTATAGCGGCCATGGCACCCAGATGTCGGTGCATATGGGCCAGATCATAGCCCGCGTCATGGGCGGGGACGTGAATGCGAATCCGCTGGCGGGGCTCGCCTGGCCCGCAGTGCCAGGCCATTTCGGTCCGCCCTGGTTCCTCCCCTTCGTCGGCGCCTATTACCGCTACCAGGACTGGCGTCACTGAGGAGGCGTCAACGAGAGGAGCCCCATCGAACACCCGGGCCTCCGCGTCGCGGCTTGTCGGGAATGATGATGAGGCTCGTGGATTCAGCCTGCCTGCTTCAGCATCGCTGAAGCAGGGGGGAAACCGTCGTCAGCTCGGGCCGGAATCGAGGCGATCGATCGGCTCCTTCCCGACCGCGCTCGGCTGCGCGCGAGTGGCCGTAAGCCTTCACGCACCGATGTCGATCAGCACGGTCTTGTGCCGCAGATTGGTCTCGACGGCTTGCCGGCCGAGATCCTTGCCGATGCCGGAGCTCTTGTACCCGCCGGTCGGCAGGATGAAGTCGAGCGTGCGGTTATAGCGGTTGATCCAGACCGTGCCCGCCTTGATCTGGCGTACGGCCCGCAGGCCTCGGCCGAGATCGGAGGTGTAGACGCCGGCCGCGAGCCCATACTCGGGGTGGTCGGCGAGGGCGAAGCCTTCCTCCTCGGTGTCGAAGCGCTGGATCGTCAGCACCGGGCCGAAGATCTCCTCACGCACCGCCGCGGTGTCCGCATCGACGCCTGTGAGCAAGGTCGGCTGATAGAAGGCTCCGCCGTGACCCTCGATCCTTCCTCCTCCCAACAGCACCTCGGCGCCCTGGGCGCGGCTGCGGGCCAGGATCGCATCGATGCGCCGGGCCTGGATCTCCGAGATGATCGGCGCAAAGCCCGTCGACGATTTCCAGGTCGGACCTGGCGCGATGCGCGAGAGCCGCGCCAGCAGAGCTGAGACCAGGGTATCAGTGGCCTGCCGCTGAACGATCAGCCGCGAACCCGCCACGCAGGCCTGGCCGGCATTGGCGAGGAGCGAGCTGGCTATGCAATCCGCTGCCTTGTCGAGATCGGCGTCAGCGAAGACGAGCTGCGGGCTCTTGCCGCCGAGCTCCAGTGTTACCGGCTTGATGCCGGTCTCGGCCGCGGCCTTCATCACGGCGATGCCCGTACGGGTGGAGCCGGTAAAGGAGAGTTTGGCGATGCCGGGGTGGCGGCTGAGTGCGTCGCCCGTCACCGCGCCCGTGCCCTGTACGACATTGAAGATACCGGGCGGAATTCCGGCCTCGACGGCGAGCTCAGCCAGCCTCACGGTCGAGAACGGCGTCAGTTCGGACGGTTTCAGGACGATCGCGTTGCCGGCGGCGAGCGCCGGGCCGACCTTCCAGCTGGCCATGCTGAGCGGGAAGTTCCAGGGCGTGATCGCCCCCACCACACCATAGGGCTCGGAGACGATCATGCCGAAATGGTCGGCCCGCGTCGCGGCGACGTCGCCGCCGAGCTTGTCCGCCCATTCGGCGAAGAAGCGGATGCCCTCGGCTGTGCTGGCGACGTCGCCGGTCACGGCCTGGGCAATCGGGCGTGTCGAGCCCAGCGCCTCCAGCCGGCCGAGTGCCTCGCTCTTCGCCTCGATCAACTCGGCCCAGCGCCGCATGGCACGCGCCCGGTCGCGCGGGGGCTGCGTCGCCCAGCCACTGCGCTTGACCGCATGCGTTGCGTCCTCGACAGCCCGATCAACAACCTCCGCCGATGCGACCGGCAGATCGGCATAGGTTACGGCGTCGGATGGTCGGGTGACGCTGATCCTTTCACCGGGGCCATCGATGTTGCTGCCGGCGATGAAATGGCCCGTGGCGAAGGCGATGGCGTCAGGGTCGAAATCGCGCATCGGCGTCAGAGCCCGAGCAGGCCTGGCAGGCCGCCGATGTCCTTGATTTCGCGGTAGCCGTAAGCTGGAATGCCGGGCTCGTGACCGCGATTGACGAAGACCCGCTGACCGATCTTCAGGTCGTAGGCGCTCATCAGGTCGTAGCGCAGACTGGACGAGCAATGCACGACGTCTTCAGGTCCGCAGCCCAGCATGTCGAACATGTATTCGAACGCCTGCAGGCGCGGCTTGTAGGCCTGCGCCTCCTCCGCGGTATAGGCCGCATGGAAGGGGGCGCCGAGTTTGACGACGGAGTGCGGAATCAGCTCCTTCATCGAATTCGAGAGGATGACGAGGGGGATCTCCCTGGCGACCTTGGCGAGGCCTGCCGGCACATCCGGGTGCGGGTTCCAGCTCGGAATCTCGTCGTAGATGGCCTGGGCGTCGGCCGGGTCGAACGTGATCTTCCAGGCTCTGCAACTGCGCTCCACCGAGTTATGGACCACTTCGATGAAGGGCTTCCAGGCGCCAAGGACCTCGTCCAGGCGAAACCCCCTGAAGCTCTCGCAGAAACCGTCCATGACCTCGGGGGACAGGCGTGCGCCATAGACGCGCCGCGCCGCCGGGCCCATTTCGAAATTGATCAGCGTGCCATAGCAATCGAAGGTCACGAATTTCGGCCGCAGGGTGCTCATCGCGTCTCTCGCCATCAGAAGTTGCCGCGCCAGCACGATCTGCCGCGTTGCATCCAAGACTAGGGCCGGTGTGCAGGCGCGGACTTGGAATTGCGTCCGGCCGAGCAAAGATTCTGCCGATCATCTGCCCCGGTTCAGCATGAATTGCCGCCGGCTGCAAAAGGCCGAATGAAGGGCTGTCCGACACCGACGGGCGATGTTCAGAATTCGCCGATCTCGCCCCGCGAGCCATCGATCAGGCGCGAATGCCGGAAGGGACGCGGGTCGACGATCGGTTTGTCCCCCACGGCGAGATCGGCCGCCAGATGGCCGGCCGCGGGCCCGAGTCCGAAGCCATGCCCGCTGAAACCGGCCGCCAGCACGAAGCCCTGCAGACCCGCGACGGGCGAGATCACCGGCACGGCGTCCGGCGTTGAATCGATATAGCTGCCCCAGCTCTCCCGGACGGCGACGTCTTGAAGTGCGGGGTAGAGCGCCCGTGCCCTTGCCAGCGTCAGCGCAACGGACCTGCGGCTCGGCACGGGATCGAGCACGCGGATGCGTTCGAAGGGAGTCTCCCTGTCGAAAGCCCAGCCTCCGAGCGCCTCCGGCCCCTCGAAGAAGGAGGTGCCGAGGCCGAACTCGACCGCTTTCAGCCGCTTGATGAACATCGGCAGGAACTCGCGCGCATAGCGCAGTCCCTGCGGCGTGACTTCAAGTGTGCCTTTGCCGCTGATCGCGATCGTGTAGCTGCCGTCGAGCCGACGCGTCAGGGCGCAGTCGGGGGTGTAGAGCGCATCGAGTAATCTGGGCGCGACTTCTGTCCGCAGAATGGTCGAGCGGATGCTCGCCTGCGGAAACCGGATGCCATGGCGCCGGCAGAAGGCTGATGCCCAGGCGCCGCCGGAAAGGATGACGGAGCGCGTTCGGATCAGGCCCTTCTCGGTGATCACGCCGGAGACCGCGCCATTCGTGACGTCGAGGCCGCGGGCAGCACAATCCTGATGGATGCTCGCACCCTGCGAACGGGCGCCTTCTGCGAGGACAGGTGCGGCGAGGGCAGGCTCAGCCTTGCCGTCGCTGACCGAATGGACCCCGCCGAGCCAGGAGTGGCCGGTGCCTGCCGTCATGGCGACTGCTTCGCTGCCGGAGAGCATGCGCGTATCGATGCCGAATTGCTGTGCGGTTCCGCGCCATTTGTCCCATTGCGCGATCTGGCCGGCATCATTGCTGGCATAGATCAGGCCGCTGCGCCTGAAGCCGATATCACTGCCGATGTCGCGGCTGAGCCCGTCCCAGAGCTCCATGGCGCGCATGGCGAGGGGCAGTTCGCGGGCGTCACGGTTCTGCTGCCGGCACCACCCCCAGTTCCGGCTCGATTGTTCGCCGCCGACGACGCCCTTCTCAAGGAGTGCTACGCTGTGCCCGCGCTTCGCCAGGAAATAGGCTGCTGCGCTGCCGACGATTCCGGCACCGATCACGATGATATCGGCCTGGGCCGGCAGGCGCGCATTGCTGGCGATGCGTTCAAGCGTCGGTGACATAGGCGGGGCGCTCCGGCAGGGTTTCGTCGCGACGTTAGCGACCGCGCTGCGGGCGGCATTGGATCATCTTTGCATCGGCGCCGGACTCAATGCCGCAGCGCGGTCTCGATGCCGATTGGCGGATGCAGCTATGGCAAGACCCAACCCCGATGCGGTGGCTTGTCTTCAAGACATTGAAAGGCGCGTCACATCATGCCGGGCTCGCCGAGATCGGTCCCGTCGATCATGCGGCTGTAGCGATAGGGGTGTGGATCGACGATGGGGGTGTCGTTGGCGACGATGTCGGCGGCAAGGCGCCCGGCGGCCGGGCCGATGCCGAAGCCGTGACCGCTATAGCCCGTAGAGATATAGAAGCCGGGCAGGGTCGCGACGCCGGAGATGACCGGAATCCAATCCGGGGTGAAGTCGACCAGCCCGCCATATTTATGCGCGATCTTCACATTGGCGAGCTGCGGATAGAGTTGCCCAAGCCGTGTCAGGGCAAAGCTGATCAGCTCCTCCTGTGCCGGCGGATCGAAGGTGCGGATTCGCTCGAAGGGCGAGATGCCATCGTTGCTCCAGCGGGAGATCGCCTCCGGCCCGGCGAAGAAGGACCGGCCAGCCCGGATGGTCAGGCCCCAGCGCCGCTTCTTGAAGGTCCGCCAGAACTGTTGGGCGTAGAGCATGCCCTGCGGAGTGAGTTCGAGCAGGCCGCGTCCGCTGATGCCGACGGTATAACCGCCATCGATCCGGCGTCGGAAGGTGAGATCGGGCATGGACAGCCCGCCCTCGATCACCTGCGGCGCGGCCTCCGTGAAAAAGGAGGTGGAGCGCACGCCCGCCTGCGGCAGCTTGAGGCCGTGATGGCGGCAGAACATCGAGCTCCAGGCCCCGCCGGCGCAGAGCACTGCGCTGGTCCGGATCGTGCCCTTTTCGGTGACGACCGCCGAAACCCTGCCTCCCTCGGTCTCCAGTCCGCGTGCGGCGCAGCTCTGATGAATGGTCGCCCCCCGCTTGCGCGCCCCTTCGGCGATGGCCGGGGTCGCCAGCGCGGGCTCGGCCCGCCCGTCGGTCGGCGAATGCACTCCGCCGATCCAGTTCTCCGTACTGCCCGGAGACATGGCCTTGGCCTCGGCAGCCGTCAGCATCCGGCTATGCATCTGATACTCGCGGGCGCGGTCGGCCCAGTTCGACCAGATATCGAGATCGGATTGTTTGGTCGTCACATAGAGCAGCCCGGTGCGGCGGAAGCCCGTCTCGGCTCCGAGTTCTTCGTTCAACCCGTTCCACATCTCGACGGCGCGCTGGGCCAGCGGCAATTCGCGCAGGTCGCGATTCTGCTGGCGGCACCAGCCCCAGTTCCGGCTCGACTGTTCGCCGGCGAGGTGCCCCTTCTCAACCAGTGCGACCGAATGCCCCTTCTTTGCCAGCTCATAGGCCGCGCTCGTGCCGGCGATGCCACCGCCAATGACCACCACATCGGCAGATTTCGGCAGAAACTCGTCGCTACGGACGCGGGTGACCGGAGGAGACATAGGCTGGCTTTCCTTGCGCTGCGGGACCGCTCCGCGCGGGCAACGACCAATCCATCCGCACGGCCGATCCGATTTGATCGGCTCGATAAGACCCGATCCGGTGCAGAACCCTATGCCAAAGGCGGTGGTTGAATCGGCAGATTATGCCCGGCCGGGCGCCGTGATCGGCATACGAGGCGGGTGGGTGCAGGCCTAACCTAGGCACGCGGTTGAAGGACCGGCCGCGCCCGCGAACGACCCGACGGATGAAGCGGGCGGCGTGGATGCGCGATCGTTTCCGCCTGAATTGCCCGGGGCGCCCGGGACTTCCGCAAAACAAGCAAAAGAGGGGTTACCGGATGATAAAGCACTCCGACGGAACGACCCGTTCGGCTTTCCCGATGCCGGCATTGCATCGCCGCCAGTTTCTCGCGCTCGGAGCGGGCGGCCTGCTGGCCGCCTCGGGGGTTGGAGCCAGCGCCCAGACCAAGCCTGCTCCGCCACCGCCCGCTAAACCGACCGGCCAGGTCGTCGTTGGCCTGTCGCAGGAGCCGACAGCATTCAACCCGCTCATGCCTGGCATCGAGGTCGACGAGACCGTCTGGATGCAGGTCTTCAATACGATGTGGCTCGCCGACCCTCAGGGCAACCTGATGCCCGATCTCGCAACCGAGGTGCCGAGCGAGGCCAATGGGGGCATCTCGGAAGGTGGCCTGGCCTGGAAAGTCAAACTGCGCGAGGGCATCACCTGGCATGACGGGACGCCCTTCACGGCCGAGGACGTGAAATACACGCTGGAGCTGATCAATGCGCCGGGCTTCAAGAGCCGCACCCGGGTCGGCCATGCGCTGGTCAAGGACATCGTGGTCAAGGGACCGCATGAGATCTCCTGGCGCATGGAGAAGGCCTACGCGCCCTATCTCGCGCTGCTCTCCAACACCTTCATCGTGCCCAAGCATCTGCTTGAGAAAGCCAGCGACCCGAATACCGCACCCTTCAACGGCGCGCCGGTCGGTACCGGGCCCTTCAAATGGGGGCAGCGCACGCCGGGCGACAACATCACGCTCGTCGCCAATGAGCGTTATCACGGCAAGGGCCCCTATCTGGAGAAGGCTGTCCTCAAATATGTGCCGGACCAGACGGCTCTCTATGCACAGTTCCGCACGGGACAGGTCGACCTCATTATCGGCACTGGCATCCCGGCGAATTTCTATGCCGAGGCCGTGAAGCTGCCGGGCCGCAAGATCGTGAAGATCCCGAACGCCTCGCTCGAAATCCTGATGCCCAATCTCGAGCATCCGGCCTTGTCCGAGAAGGCGGTGCGCCAGGCTCTCTACGCCTCGATCAACAAGCAGGCGATCATCGACGTCATCTTCTATGGCCTGCACAAGCCGACGGAGTCCTTCGCGCCTCAGGAATCCTGGGCCTACAATCCCAACCTGCCGCAGCAGAGCTACGACCTCACCAAGGCTAACAAGCTGCTCGACGACGCTGGCTGGAAACGCAGCGGCAGCGGCGTTCGCATGAAGAACGGCGTGCCGCTTGAGTTCGCGGTCTCGACGACGACCGGCGCCTCGCTACGCGAGCAGTGCCAGCAACTGATGATGCAGGACTGGCAGCAGGTCGGCGTTTCCATGAAGATCAACAACATGCCGGCCGCGGTGATCTGGGGCGAGTTCTATACGCGCTCGAAGTTCCAGTCGCTGCTGGTCGGCACCGCCTTCCGCACCGTGATCGATCCCGATCCGGCCTCGCGCTTCGCCTCTGATGCAATACCCGCCAAGAACGGCAGTGGCGCCAACCAGATGCAGTGGCAGAATGCCGAAGTCGACAAGCTGCTGAAGGAGGGCCAGGAAACCTTCGATCAGGCCAAGCGCAAGGCCGTCTACTGGAAATTGCAGGAAATCGTCCGCGAGGAACTGCCGATCCTGCCGATCTACCAATATGTTCCGGTCGAGGGCTACAAGGAAGGGCTCATCGGCTACGAGCCCAATATCAATGCCCGCCAGAATACCTGGAACATGGGCAGCTGGTACTGGGCGCGCTGAGACCATGAACGGCCCCCCCGGGAACACGGCGCCATGAGCACCTTTCTCGTGCGACGGCTGCTGCAGGCGCTCGTGCTGCTGCTCATCGTCTCGATAATCGGCTTTGCGATCCTGCACCTGGCTCCGGGCGGGCCGCTCTCGCAGTTCGCCGCCGGCGGCGACATGACCCAGGCCGATCTCGACCGCATCGCTGAACAGCTCGGCCTCAACCGCCCGCTGCCGCTGCAATATGCGGAATGGCTCTGGCGCATGCTGCGCGGCGACTGCGCGATGATCGCGCTCTCGATCCCGACCTTCTGGTTCGGCCTTGTCATCATCTATGTCTTCTCGGTCGGGCTCGGCTGGCTACCTGCCGGCAACCGCTACACCATCGGCGATGGTTCGGTGCTCAACCGGATCCATCATCTGATCGGGCCCTGCATCGTGCTCGCGCTGGTCTCGACGGCGGTCTGGAGCCGCTACATGCGCTCCTCGATGCTTGAGGTCGTCAATCAGGACTATATCCGCACCGCCCGGGCCAAGGGCGTGCCGGAGCGCCAGGTCCTGCTGCGGCACGCCCTTCGCAATGCGCTGCTGCCAATGATCACCATCACCGGCCTGCATGTGCCGACATTGCTTTCGGGCGCACTGGTGACCGAGACCGTCTTCACCTGGCCGGGCATGGGGAGGCTCTTCCTCGACTCGATCAGCTATCGCGACTATCCGACCGTGATGGGCATCCTGATGTTCACCGCCGTCCTGGTGTTGCTCGGCAGTCTGATCGCCGACCTGCTCTATGGTCTCGCCGATCCGCGGATTGCGAGGAATGGCTGATGAGCACTGATCTCACCGGCGTCACCGAAGTCCGGATCGCAGCTTCGCCATTCGTCTGGAACAGCCCCGGCTTTCGCCGTTTCCGCCGGCACCGGCTGGCGGTTTTCGGAGCGGTGGCAATCGTGGCGATGACGCTCGCCTGCATCTTCGGGCCGATGCTGCTGCCCTATAGCGACACGTTCATCGACATCCGGCAGCGCTTCGCGCCACCCTTCTCGGGCCCGCATGTACTCGGCACCGATCCTCTCGGGCGCGATATCCTGGCCCGCCTGCTAATGGCCGGGCGGATTTCACTCGCAGTGGGCTTTTCCGCCATGCTGATCAGCATGGCGATCGGCATCTGCATCGGCATGATCGCCGGATTCTACGAAGGTGCGGTCGGGGCTGCCCTGATGCGCTTCGTCGACGCGATGCTGTGCTTCCCCTCGATCTTCCTGCTGCTTGCTGTTTCGGCCCTGATCTTGCCGTCGGTGCCCTCGATCGTCATGCTGATCGCTATGACCTCGTGGATGGAGGTGGCGCGGGTCGTCGAGGCTCAGATAAGATCGCTCCGCACCCGCGATTATGTGGTTGCAGCGGTCGCGATGGGCGCCAGCAACGGCCGCATCATGTTTCGTCAGCTGCTGCCGAACGCGATCGCACCGATCGTCGTTGCCGCGACGTTGAACGTCGCCCATGCGATCCTGGCCGAGAGCTATATCAGCTTCCTCGGCTACGGCATCCAACCGCCGACTCCAAGCTGGGGCAATATGYTGGAGAACGCCCAAAGCTATCTCACCAGCGCGCCATGGCTTGCGATCCTGCCCGGGGCGGCGATCACGCTCGCCGTTACGAGCTTCAACTTCGTTGGAGACGGTTTGCGCGACGCGCTCGATCCCAGAATGGACTTGCCGTGACGTCGCGTGCTGCCCTTCTCGAAAGGGGGGAGGGGCATTGCTGCGGGCTGCACAGAGTGTGGGACGGTGGCACGTGCCTCTCTGTTAGGTTGTACCCTTTCCGAGAGGCGTTCCTGGGCGTGCCTCTGTGCTGAGATGACGCGCGGATTTTGCTTGCCTGGTGCCCTGGAAGAGCGCTCACTGCATCGCCGCTTCCGTTCAACCTGAACCGAGAGCGGGCCGCGGTGCCGGGTTGGCGCCGGTCAAGGCTGGAAGCTCGTCGTGCAAAGCGAACGCCAGGTCACCTGGCTTCAGGGCAAGGGCCAGATCATCTGGCGCGACGGTACGCGCCAGCCTGTATCTTACAGTTTCGAAACATCCCGGAACGCGAACGGCAGATGCCGCGGGCATTTCGACCTCGATCTACGTCAGGTCGCACCCTTGCTGCTCTCCTATGAGATCAGGCTGCTCTGCGAGGACGGGCATGTCGTGAACCTTGCGATCACCGATCATTGCAGCGACGGGRCTACCTTCGTGGGCAGCCTCCTCGACGAGCGCTGCGAGAGCGAGGAGTTGCTCCATGACCGGTAACTAAGGGAAGGCTGATGTGATCAGCCTGAATTTTGACTTCCGCGACAGATCCGGTCTCGGAACTTACCAGATCCCTCGGGTGCTGCCAGCGGGCGAAATCAGGCACCGACAAGACCGGGTGCGGGGCTCCGATGGCCACGAGCGGGCGATCGAAGAGCATCGGATCCGGRCCGGCGTCACGCAGAAGAACCACTTCGGCAATCTGAAATAATCGAACGAGCCCTGACCGGTCGGAGGAGCGGCTCAAGGCGAGGCGCCAGACGCCGTCTTCCGTTTGCCGTTCAGAAGCACCGGCGCAAGGGCGGGTGTGGCCGATGTCAGGCCAGTCCCTGCGTCCTCCCGGAACTCCATTGCATGGCGATCTGCCCGAGATTGGGGCCGAGCGTGACGGGCGTGCTCAGACGATCTCGGAAACGAGCTTGCCGATCAGGCTGTTGGAGAGGATCACAGGCAGCTTCGCGGCTTCCGCGGCCTCGCGGCGATGAGCCTCGACGAAACCCATGCAGTCCATCAGCAGAACCTTAGCACCGCGCCTGGCGAGGTCGCGGGCCGCCTCGGACAGGTTGGAACCAGGCCCGCCATAGGGCGAGGCCGCAGCATAGAGCGGTTTGCGATCAAGCCCGGCCCATTTCCCGGCCTCGCTTGCGATCTGTTCGGCGAGCGGCACGATGATGCCGAGTTGCGCGCCCGGGGTGAGGGCGGCGACCGTTGGCGGCAGGATCCGATCAGGTTCGATCAGTTGCGCCCTGTCTGCCGCCAGGGTCTCGAAATGGCCGGTGCAGAGCATCAGGATCGTGCTGCAGCCCTCGGCTTCCAGCATGGCGATCTTGGCCTGCGCCGCAGCTTCGGTGCGGCTCCTGTCGATGATGACTGAGCTGCCGTCCAGCAGCTTGGTGATCAGCACGGCAGCTCCGGCGCGAGGGCCGAAGTCGCGCTCGATCTCGGCCTTGCTCCGCCCGTCCAGCACACCCGCATGGCGGCGCGGCAGGTCGGAGCCGATCACCGCGTCGAGAATGGGCGTGATGTCGGAGCGCGGCGCCTGGCCGATGGTCAGGGTTCCGAGTTTGCGCATGCGAGGCCGTCCTCTGTCGAATGGGACGCCCGTGCCGTTTCCGGCACGGGCGCTGAGATCATCGATCGGATCTCGTTTCCGGTCCGATGATCCAGCTCTGTGTTCGCATCGGCCGTCCCGAAAACCGCGAAGCAGTTTTCGGGCCGTTGCTTTAGCGCCTGAAGTTCTTGATCACCGAGTCGAAGAAGCTGAAGATCGCGTCTCCGGCGATGATGCCGGCGGCGAAGACCTCCATGTCCCCTTCGCCTGTGCTGCCGCGCAGCTTCTCCCAGACAAGCCGGCAGACGATGCCGGCCAGGACGGCCCACCCCGCCATCGGGAAGCTGATGAGCAGGCCGGTGGCGAAGAGCACGCCGATCTGGCGCTTCGGGCCGCCGATGAACTGCAGGATCGCGCCCGGGATCGCCCAGAGGAAGAGCTGCCAGGCGACGCCTGGCGCCACGCCGGCCTTGATCGTCGCGGCATAGACCTTGTTCACGGGGGCGACGAGGTTCTGGTCGAAATAGGACTGGTAGGAGACCAGCACCACCGCACCGGCGATGACGAAGGCGAACATCGCAGCAAAGAGCTGCTGCCGACGGCCGTCGCGCTCGAAGGCGGGATCGGCGCCGTTGCCGCGCAGGATGTACCCGGCCTTCAGATCATAGCCCATGTCGGCGAAGGCAGGCCCCGTCGCGGCGGAGAAGCCAACGAGCAACGCAAGCGCCGGCATCGGGAAGCCGATCAGCATGCCGATGATCAGCGTGATCAGTGCGACGGCGAAGGCCGGGAACCAGCCAGAGTGCATCGCGGCGAGGCCGACGATGAGCTCATGCACATAGGCCGCGAAGGCGGCATAGAGCACGAACAGGATCAACATCCCGATCGACATATCGCTCATCAGGCCGCCGACCAGCGCGATGAAGACCGCGATCACGAGATAGGCAATGGTGCCGAGACCGAGCGCGCGCCTGACTTCCGCATCGGAAACGCCGGAGGCCGCCTCGGCCAGCTTCTGGGCTTCGCTGCGCCTGAACAGGAGCTGCGCGACCTGAAACAGGGCAATCAGCCCTGCGCCGATCATGAAGCCGTGCGGGATATAGGCCGCCATCAGATCGCCCTTCGGGATGATCTCGGCGAAGAGCGGGCCGCCGAAGAGCTGGCTGGAATAGCCGCGCAGCAGCAGGCCGACGCCGAACATCGAGAGCGCCCAGATATTGCCGATGAAGGCGACGCCGAAGGCGGACATCGGAATGCCGGAGACCGCCGTCGAGCCGACAAAGCCGATGGCCGCGAGCGGCACCTTGACGAAGGAGACCAGGATGCCGGTGACGAAGCCGACCCCCATCAGCACCGCCTTGCGTCCGCCCTCGTCGCCGGCCTTGATCGCTTCGGCGGCGGCAACGCCCGGGGGCCAGGCACCGGTCGCCGGAAACACCCGGGAATCGAACATCCGGTAGAGCAGGTAGGCGTCGAGCAGCATCGCCGCGAAGGCGCCTGCCAGCATCGGCAGCACCAGATCGGAGCGACCAAGCAGGAAGGGAATGCCGATCGGCAGCAGCAGGCTGTTGGCAGCCCCGAATGTCGCGGACGAGATCGCGCTCTGAGCCAGATTCTGAACATGGATCGAGCGGTAGCGCGTGAACATCGCTATCGGCACGCGCGCAAGCGCCATGGCGGCGAGCGCCCCGATTAGCGATGTGTTTGCCGTGATGCCCAGGGAGACCAGAAGCTGCATGCCAATGATCGCGCCAAAGACGCAAAGAATGGCGATCAGCACCAGCGTCCCGGGCTCGAACAGGCTCGGGTGCCGCTGAGGCACTCCTTTCGGTTGGTCCTTCATGCCTCAGTCCCCGTTATTGGCCCCTGGAGGGGCAGATGTGCTTGTTGATGTCAGTCGTCAGGCAACAAGGATGCCGGCCTTGGCCTCGCCGACGTCGTGCGTCGCATGGCCGGTCTGGACCCCGTAGTCGCGCTTGGCGGCCTCCGGTGAGACGAGGCCGAGTGCGATGTCGCGGGCGATGGCGTCGCGGGAGCGCTCCGCCGCCGCGCCGTAGCCGGCGCCGCCGGCGAGCACGAGTTCCACGATCTCATGGGGATGCTTGACCTGGACGAGGTCGCCCGTCCCGACATCCTTCAGGACATGGCCCTGCTCATCGATGACCCGCCCTGATGCTCCGCCGCCGGCCTTGCCGCCGAACAGGCCCGGGATCGGGTTGTTGACGCCTTCCGGATAGAGCGAGACCAGCGTCGGGAGACCGTCATCGGAGAGCTTGCGCAGGCGGACGCGCTGGCCGAGGCCGCCGCGATGCTCGCCGGCACCGCCGGAGTCGGTGAGATAGGTCTTCTCCACGACCAGCACCGGCACGCGCGCCTCGAAGGTCTCGATCGAGGTGTTGGCGGCCGAGGTCGGATAGAGAAGGCCGGACTTGCCGTCGCCATGGGCCGAGCCGCCCTGGCCGCCGCCGACGAAAAGCATGTCGGAATAGGTATCACCCGCCTGGTCCCGGCCATAGACGCTCGCCGCCACCGGTAGTCCGGTGAAGGCCTGGACCTGGTTCGGAGCGGCCTGTGACAGGGCGCGGAAGATGTTCGGCGCGATGTACCAGCCGGTGCGCGTCCGCAGGTTGACCGCGAGCGGCTTGTCGCAGTTCAGGATCGAGCCCTTCGGCGCGTCGATCGAGAAGGCGCGATAGCAGCCGGCATTGCCGCGGACATTCGGCGTCAGCATGCATTTCAGCGGGTAGGTCGCATGCGCCATTGTGTAGTTCAGGGTGCAGTTGAGCCCGCCCTGCGGCAGCTGCGGTGGGGCGCCGTCAAAGTCGAGATGGATCGTGTCGCCCTTGACCGTCAGCGCCAGCGGATAGGTCATCGGCGTGCCGAGCGGGTTGTTCGAGACGGTGCCGTGATAGGTCCCGTCCGGCAACGCGGCGATGGCCTCGCGCATGGCCTTCTCGGAACGGTCCTGCACCACCGAGGCGAGGGCGCGCAGATCCTGCATGCCGTAATCGCTCAGGAAGGACTGCAGGCGCTCGGCGCCGATCGCATTGGCCGCGACGAACGAGTGCAGATCGCCGAGAACCTGCTCGGAATTGCGGACGTTCTCGCCCAGCAGGCGGACGAGTGTCTCGTTGATCCGGCCAGCCTCGTAGAGCTTCATCGGCGGGATCTGGAAACCTTCCTCGTAGATCTCGCGGGCCCTGAGGCTGTCCTTGGTGCCGCCGATATCGGAGACATGGCCGACAGTGCCCATCAGTCCGACGACGCGGTCGCCCAGGAACACCGGCGTGACCACGGCAATGTCGAAGAGATGGCCGGCGCAGAGCCAGGGATCATTGGTGATCAGAACGTCGCCGGGCTTCAGGGTGTCGGCCGGATAGCGCTCGAGCAGCGCCTTGACGGCGCGCGGCAGGGTCAGGTTGAACACCGGCATGGCGCGTGGCGAATGAGCCAGCGTCTCGCCMTCGGGGTCGAGCAGCTCGCAGGCAAAATCCTGCGCTTCGGAGATCACCAGCGAGAAGGCCGTGCGGCAGACGGTCAGCCACATCTCCTCGACGACGTTGACGAGGCGGCTCCACATGATCTCCAGCGAGATCGGGTCGGCCTCGATCCGGCGCGCGGCCTCAGCCAGCGGCATGTCGGCGCTGATCGTGGTCTCGGCGGCGCTGGCCCGCCCGACGCTGACCAGCAGGTTAAGTACCTGGTCGATCGCAACCGTATCCCCGGGAGGAACGATGGTCGTCGCTTCGCGCTCCTCGATGATCGCGGGACCCTTGATGGAGTCGCCCGGCCGCAGCGCGTAGCGATCATAGACGGTCGCCTCGCTCCAGCCGCTCTCGAACCAGGCCTGGCGAGTGCCCTTCACCTTGGTGCCGGCATCGCCGCCGCCGGCCGCGCCGGAGAGCGAGAGGCTCGGCACCGGACCGGCGCAGCGGACGCGGAAGTTGATCGCCTCGAGACGGGCGCCCTCGTAGACCGAGGTGTAGCGCGCCGAATAGGTGGTGGCGAAGGCAGCGCGGATGGCGTCCAGGCTCGATGTATCGATCGTGCCGGCCGGCAACGTCACCGCGATATCGTGCATCTGGCCGACGAGGCGCATATCGGCCGAGCGCTCGACCGTGATGTCGGCTGGCTTCACGCCGGCCTCGAGCAGGTGCTTGCGGCCCTGCGCCTCCAGCTCGCTGAGCACGGTGTTGACGGCCTGGGCGTCAAAGCCCTCCGAGAACTCGACCGGCAGCGACTGCACCATGTCGAAGGAGAGCGGCGCGGCGAGAAAGCCGAGCGCCGAAGCCGCGCCGGAGGCCGGCGGAATGATGACCTGCCGGACGCCGAGCACGCGGGCGACATCGACGGCGTGCGCCGGGCCCGCCCCACCGAAGCCGACCATGGCGTAGTGACGCGGATCCTT